>JAFANO010000394.1 GCA_019232645.1 Planctomycetaceae bacterium
GGGCGCCGTGGACGTCGTCCGTCAGGTTCACCCCGAGCGCGCTGCCGGCGAGCTGGCGAAGTATTGAGAGACCATGACCTGTCCCACCGGCTCGGTCCCCCTCGTCCCGGGGCGGTCGAGGGTGAACCCGTCCCGCTCCAATGACGTCTCGGCACTCGGCGCCCCGGCCAGCCATTCCGCGTCCCGTCCGCCGAGATTGCGCTGTCCTCGGCGCCGGCCGACGGTCTGTCCCCGCCTCCCCGGGCCCGCCTCGAGTTCCGCGACGAGCAGATCAACGACCCGTCCTTCGTCGACGCGACGGCGCGGCCCCTCCTGGAGATGAAGAACAGTCACACAGAGGGGACAAGTCGATCGCAGTGTTCTCCCAAACGCGCAACAATGTTCTCGACCGATTCCGGCGCAAGATCGCCGCGGGGCTGCCATTGATCGACGGCGGTGCCGGCACCGGTCTCAGCGCCAGGCGCGCCGAAGCGGGAGGGATTGAGCGGCTGCCCACTGAACCGGCGATCGTTGCCCGGGTCCGGAGCATCGCCGCGCGCCGCCCCTCGTCCTTGAGAGATGTCGGGCCCCGCGTGTCGCTCAGTCCCCCAGGGGCTCGCGGTCCTCCTCGAACTCGTCCCACCACTCGATGTCCTGGCGGTCGAGGTCAGTTTCCGGGCCCGCGACGGAAGGGACCGGCTCCTGCTCGTGGGTCTGGATCGTGATCGTAGCACGCCCCTGGGGCAGATACGCCGGGAGTTGCAGACCGACGTAGCGATCGGGAGGGATGAAGACTTCGATGCGATACTGCAACGCGGGATCCTCTCTGAAGTCGTCCAAGGCCCGGTCATTGGGGGAGCGAGTGGCGCTTCGGGGACCAGGCGATCCTCCGCGAGGAACGCCCGGGGGGCCCGACATCATTCTCCCCTCGAGACGGGCTATTGACTACTGGAGACCGACGACTCTTCCGAGGAGAGGGAGGCGGCCCGGCCGCGGACGAGGGTCTGGATCAAGCCCTCCTGGAGAGTCTCGTCGCTCTGGTTGACCAGGCGGCGATGCCAGGTGACCAGGGCGCGACGGCCGCGCGAGCGGGGTTCCAGCGAGACGATCCGGCTGATGACCCGCACGGTGTCACCGAAGGCGACGGGGCGTGCGAACTTCCATTCCACGATCGAGAGGAAGGCCAGGGTATCGACGCGGGGCGCCTGGCTGGCAAGCCCGGAGGCGATGGCCAGACCGAGCAGGCCGTGCGCCACGGGTTGCCCGAACGCCCCGCGCCGCGCCCACTCGTGATCCACGTGCAAGGGGTTGTAGTCGCCGGAGAGGCCGGCGAAGGCGACGACGTCCGCCTCGGTGATCGTCCTGCCCGGGCTCTCCCACTCGTCGTCGACGACGAGGTCGTCGAAGGTGAGCGGCGTGATGAGGTGCCGCGCCACGGCAATCTACTCCTGGCTCACGGTTCGGGGATGACTTTTGGTCGTGCCCTTATCAGAATAACAAAAGCGGTGGGAACGAATTGTGCGTGGTCACAGGCGGATCGTCAAGGTTTCGGTCGCACGTTCCAGGTCACCCGCGACCGAGGCCCGCCTGCAACGCCGCGTCGCCGGCGGCGTGGGAGCCATATCGTCTCGATGGCCGAACGGCATCGCCAGACGCCTCGTCCGTGTCGGACGCTTAGAGGGAGTTGCTTCTGATGAATCGGCCCTATAAAGTCTTGATCGCCGACGACGAAAAACCCGTGGCCGCCGGCCTCCAGGCGCAGTTGGAATCACTCGGCTACGACGTCGTGGCCGTCGTCAACGACGGCCACCATGCGATCGAGGTCTGCCGCCGCGCCCTGCCCGATGTCGTGCTCATGGATATCGAGATGCCCGGCCTCGACGGCCTCTCTGCGGCGCGCATGATCGTCCGCGACCCGGGGACGCCGGTCATCATCCTGACGGCCCACGGCCACCCGAACCTGATCGAGCAGGCGGTCGAGGACGGCGTGCTCTACTACCTGCTCAAGCCCGTGACCAGCCCCAGCCTCCATGCCGCGCTGCAGGTCGCCGTGGCCCGGGCGCGCGAGATCAAGGCCCTGCGCGAGAACGTCAACTCGCTCGAGATGACGCTCCGCGAGCGGAAACTGATCGAACGCGCCAAGGGGATCCTGATGGCCCGTCGCAACCTTCAGGAGGCCGATGCGTTCCGCCTCCTGCAACGGCAGAGCCAGGATCGCCGGATGCCCATGGCCAAGCTCGCCGAGTCGATCGTCCAGGCCGACGAGCTGCTCGAGGTGCCGCACCACCATCCCGAGCCGATCCGCCGCGGTTCGGGTGTCCCTCATGACGAATAAAGCATGAGGGGAGCGATAAATCATTTGACGAAGGTCTCGTTACTCGCTAGTCTATGGTTCGTCAGATTCGGTCAGGGGTACTCCTGACTTCACATTTCCGAAGCCGAAGGCATGTGGCGACCGGGCAGTCGGAGATTCGTCCGCCCGATCGCCTTGCGTGGTGGGGTGAGGGTCTCGGATTTCCTGAGTGCCGGATTGGGATGACGGAGCGCGTCGTTACTCTCGATTCGATTCCATGACTGGTCCGGGAGTTCAAGCTGTTCCGACGCTGCCTTATTGACTCCACCGAGGCTCACTCCCAAACTCATGAAGTGTTGGCATCGATGAGTGATGGACGGTCCCGAAGAATTGCCAAACATCCGGGAGACGGGCATGATGACTCATGAATCAGGGAAGGACCCGCGGAGCGCGAGTCGGAGCAAGGACCGGGAGGACCTTGCTCAGTGCATTGAAGGCTACATCGAGCGCCGGGCCAGTGGTCGGATCCGCGACCTCCATGTGGTCTGCTCCGAGGACAAGATCATCTTGCAAGGTCGCTCGCGGACGTACCATGCCAAGCAACTCGCCCAGGAGGCTGCCCTCGACCTGACCGACGGTCATTCGCTCCTGGCCAACCAGATCGTTGTCTGCTGAAGATGAATTCCCGGGCCAAGGCAGATCGGGGGGGCTCGGACTCAAGACTCGGACCGCCCCCTCGATCGACGGCCACTCGCACCCGACCCCACGCCGGCGTCGAGAGAGAACCATGGACGCGTCGCTCCTCCCCGTCCCCTCAGGCCGCACCCCGCCTCGGTCTCCGATCGGTCATGCCGAGTTGCGGGCGATCCTCTCGAACCTCAGCCACGAACTCTGTCGCCCGTTGATCTCGCTCCGCGCCGGCTTCGACTTACTGCTCGGCGACGACGCGCGGTCGATCTCGCCCGATCAGCGCGGCCATGTCCAGACGATGGTGACGCTCTGCGATAACCTGCTGCTCCTGACTCGGAGCTATCTCGACTACGCCGGGCTCGTGCAGGGGCACCGGCCGCTCCGTTACGGCGCTTTCACCCTCGGCGCCCTGGTCCGCGAGATCCACCGCCAGGGCGTGTCGGAGGCCGCCAAGCGGCGGATTTCCTGGGAGTGTGCCCTGGAAGGAGCCGACGTCACCGTCACGACCGACGCCTCGCGCTGCCAGCAGATCTTCGGCAACCTGGTCTCCAACGCCCTGAAATACACGCCGCAGGGGGGTCACGTACGCGTCGGTGGCCGACTCGAGGAGGACCACTGGGCCGTTGTCGTCGCCGATGACGGCCTCGGCATCCCCCACGACGCGCTCGGGAAGGTCTTCGACCCTTTCTTCCGCCTCGTGCGCGACGAGCAAGCCGGGATCGAAGGTAGTGGTCTCGGCCTGGCCATCTGTCGCGAGATGGTCGAGCAGATGGGTGGGACGATCGAGATCGAGTCGACGCTCGGCGCAGGGACCCGCGTCACTGTCCGGCTCCCCGTCGATCCCCCCGCCCAGAGCCCAACGCCGACGCGATCCTGAGTCCTGGCCGCCCCTTCCTTGGGTCGAGGATCGATGCCGGATCGCCGAGCAGCGGGGTCGATGGCTGATTTTGAGCATCGCCGGGTCTCGACCTTCGACTTTCCTACTGCGGGGTCGGCTCGACACAGAGCCGAAGCTGAGTCCCCTCACCGAGTTGGCTCCGGATGGAGAGGGTGCCGCGGTGCCGGCGCCAGATCCCGTTGGCGATGCTCAGTCCGATGCCGAGGTGGCCCGGCTTGGTGCTGAAGAACGGCTCGACGGCGCGGCCAAGCGTCTCCGCATCCATGCCTTGGCCCGTGTCCCGGACCTCGAGAACCACCCAGCCTCGCGCGTCGGTCGCCGTCGAGATCGAGATCGTCCCGACGCGGTCCGACATCGCCTCGTAGGCGTTCGCGATCAGGTGGCCGAGCAAGGCTCGCAACTGCGAGGGATGACCCTGGATCGGGGGGGTCGGTGCCAGGTCGGTGACCAACGCGACGCCCGGCGGTCGGTTCGCCTGCTCGCAGGCAACGGCATCACCCACCATGCGGTCGAGCGCCACCGAAGAGGGCTCGACGGCCGATCGCTCCGGGTCGATCGAGGTGACCGGCCGGGTGTAGTCGATCAGCCGGCGGGCCACGGTCGCCGCATCCAGCGCCGTCTGGATGATCGTGTCGGCCAGCGCCACCGGGTCGGCGATCGCGGGTATCGAGGGCTTCAACCGCAGCAACTCGGCATTGCTGACGATCGCGCTGAAGGCATTGATGACATGGTGCCCAACCCCCGCCGAAAGATGCCCAAGGTTGGTCAGCCGCTCAACGGTCGCGGTCATGTCGCTCTCGCCCATGATGACCTCTCGTCAGGTTGAGAACGCGCTGTCCTCGGAGTGGCTCGGTTCAAAATCCGGCCGCCGACGCGTGAGGCCCCGGTGGATCTTACTGGTAGGGACTGAGTGCGGGATGGTGACGGTCCCGCCCCCGGGATTCTCCCGTGACCGGCCTCATCAGCGGATGAGGCGGGCCTCCACCCAGTCGGCATGGTCCCGGACCTCGCCCCGCTCGCCGAATTCGGTGGCCAGAATGAGACTTTTGGCGCCGGCGACGTCGATGTCAATGAACTGGGGGACGTCCCGGACCGACATCGGGGGTGAGGCGTACCGCTCGCGGCCGTCGATCAGGACACGGAAGACGACGCTCCCCAGCGGACCGGCGCCGTCGTCGAGGCCGACCAGGGCCTGAAACCGCCGGTCGCCGGGGGCCAGGCGGTAGGCCAGGAGGGTCCGGCTCTGGCAACCCAGGCCGCGGTCGTAAGTCTGACCGGCGAGCCGGAGCGGATGCCCGTCCACCGTGGTGTCGCGGCGGTAGGGCCGCGTCGGCCCGACATAACCGACGTACTGCGAGGCCGTCGCCTCGCGATCCGAGAGATAGGACACCGACGCGGTCCGGGCGTTGACCCGGACCAACTCGCCCAAGGCGAGCCGGATGGTCGCCCCGAACCGGGTGCTCGCGACCACCTGACCCTGCTCGATCCGGGGGTTCGTCACGCCCAGCCGCGACCCGTCGGCCATCGTCAGCTCGAGGAAGTCCCCCTCGGGCTTGGGATAGATGGCCAACCCCGGGTCGAAGCCCAGCGCAACGATGCCCGGACGGTCGAGCGCGATCTGGCCGTTGGCGGCCTGGAACTTCACTTGCTTATCGGTCAACCCCAGAAATCCCCCGGTCAGTCGGTCGCCGTTGGCCAGCCAGACGACTTCCGACGTCCTCGGCTCGGTCCGGACCCGCCACAGCAGGGCGTCGAACTCGTCCGGGTCGGCCGGACGGGTCAGGACGAGGCCGAGCAGGCTTTCCAGCGGGATGGCGACGTTCCCCAGCGAGTACGACTGGACCTCCAGCATCGTCTCGGTCGCCGCCCCGAGGACGGTCCGGTACAGGCGGTCGCCTTCCGGCAACAGGATGAGCGAGCCCTCGGGGCTGAACAGCGACGTCGAGCTGTCGCGGGTCAGCTTCACCAGGCTCTTGAGGGTGATGACGCGCTCGGGCCTCTCGGACGGCAGCAGCGCGACCTCGCCCGAGGGACCGAACTGGCGAATCCGGCCCGAGACGTTCGTGCCGTCCGTCAGCAGAGCTGTGAAGACGGGATCAGAGGGCGCGGGAGTCCCCGGAGGAACGGCTCCGGCCGCGAAGGGGTGCGTCCCCAACACCGCCAGGGCCAGCACGTTTGCCATGCGGATCGAGACAGTCTTGGTCATTGCACGATCGACCTTTCTCATGGGAAACGGGGAGCAGGGTCGGGGGGCGACTGACATCGATCCATCCCCGACCCCAATTCCCGTCCCCCGATGGGGAGGAAACTCAGCGCTGGAAGATCGGCAAAGAATTATTGGGCATTTGCAAGATGATCAACGCCATGGCGGTCCCGTACTCGTTGCAGATGCTGTCGGACCAGAACCCGGCAGTGGGCGATTGGCGGCGGATCAACTCGTCGCGGATCGCGGGATACCAGGTGTTCCAGTCTTCGCCTCCCCTGATCCACATGGCCTGGGCGGCGTAGTAGTGGCCGTAGAAATAGTGGCTGTAGCGGCTCCCGAGCTTGATCTCGGGCATGTATTGCTTGAGGTAGGCGATGCCGGCCTCGACTTCCTTAGTATCGTAAACCGCGGCGCTGTAGAGCGCCACCACGCCCGCGGCCGAGCGGGGGAACGAGCTGGCGCCCCCCTGGAGCATGTAGCGGAAGCCACCGTCGGGGTTCTGCGACTGCTTGACGTAGTGGATGCAGTTCTCGACCGTCTCCTTGGGGACGTAGAGCCCGGCGTTCCTGGCCGCGCGGAGGGCGTTGATCTGGCAGATCGTCACCGACAGGTCGGCGTCGCGGCGGACGGGCTGATAGCGCCAGCCCCCCTCGCTGTTCTGGGTGTCGATGATCAGGCGAACCGCTTTCTGGAGCTTCTCGCGAATCTCGGTACGGTGGGTCATGCCGTAGGCCTCGGCCAAGAAGAGGGTACCGAAGCCGTGCGAGTACATCGGGCCGTGCGTCGAGGCCGCCGCGACGGCGATGAAGCCCGACGGCGAGGTATTGTCCATGACGTACTCCAGCGCCCGGTCGATCTGCGGGCCGTAGGGGCCTCGGCCGGGGCTGGAGCCCGTCGCCATGAAGGCCAGCCCGGCGAGGCTCGTCACGGCGATGTTGCCCCGATAGGTCCCGGTGCCGAACGAGCCGTCGGCGTTCTGCGACCGGGCGAGCCAGGCCAGGCCGCTCTCGATGACGCGATCGGTCTCGGGGGTGATCATCGCGGCCGCCCCCTCGGGGACGTCGCCGTGTCGGGGATCGCCGAAGCCGACGTCCTTCTCATCGGCCCCCGTGCCCGCGCCTGCCGCGCTCGGGTGGGCCGCGCCGAGCCACGGGACCACCGCCAGCGCAATGCAGGCCGCTCCGACCACGAGGCCACGCATCATCGATCGGGTCATGGGCACGGGGATCACTCCTCTCGAACCTGGCTCTTCTTGGAGACCGACAAATAGTAGCGCCGGATCAGTTCTTCTCTCGAGGGGAGCGGCTCCTCCTTGAAGACGTTGTCCATCTCCTGGCGGAGTTCCGGGGGCAGGTGGCCCCACTCGTCCTTGCCTCCCGCGACCGAGCGCTTGCTGGTCGGGATCTGCGGCTTGGTATAGGGGGCGCTGCCGCCCGTGGTCCCCGCGGTCGAGCCGGGCTTCTGGCCCGGTTGCTGGTTGGGGTCCATGGCCAGCTTCCTCTGCATCTTGCCCTTGGCCTGGCCCTGGCTGCTGCGCATCTGCTCGATGAGCTGTTCGAGGTTGCGGACGATCTCGGTCTGACGCTTCCTGGTCTCTTCGCCGGTCTCGGACTTGCCGAGCCGCTGCTCGACCTCGCGCATCTCCTTGATGACCTCGGAGAGCGGTCCGGAGCCCTCGCCGTCTTGATCCTTCTTCTTGCGCCTCTTGCCGGCGACCTCCTCGAGGTGCCGGTCGAGGTCCTCGTCCCGACCCTTGAGGTCGTCGGGGGCGGGCTCGTCGTCCTTGGGCTTTTCGTCGCCGGGCTTGGCGTCCTTGGGCTGGTCGGGCGGTGGCTGGTCGCCGGGACCCGACGGCATCTTGGCATGGTCGTCGGGCGAGGGCTTGTCGACCGCTTGCCCGAGCTTCTCGAGCAGGCTGTCAAGCGCCTTGTCCTTGGGATCGACCTCGCCCGAGGGCTTGGGGTCGCCGGGCTTGGCGGCCTCGGCAGGGGGCTTGACCTGCGCGTCGAGCTTCTCGAGCAAGCGATCCAGCGCGTCGTCCTTGGGGTTGGCCGGGTCTTCGGCCAGACCGACCGAGGCCCACGCGATGGCGGAGGCGAATGTGGCCGCGAGCGAGAGCCGTCGGATCCGGGACATGGTCATTCCTCCCCATCGTCTTTCTTGGGCCGGGTCAAGTCGCGCGCCAGGTCGGCGAGCGTCCCCTGGTCGGTTTCGAGACGTGTGAGTTCGGCGTCCTGTTCGGGCGTGAGCGGCGTCTCGCGCCGTCGGAGCTCATCGAAGTATTCGGTGCGTTCGTTAATCTCTTCCTGGAGCGATTTGAGCATCTTGAGCTGCGCGGCGGCCGGGATGCCGTCGCCGGCGCCGCCCCCTTGCCGGCCTCCGCCCCCTTGCTGGCCTTCGTTCCCTTGCTTCGGCTTGTCGGGCTTGAGCGAGTCGATGAGTTGCTTGAAGCGGTTGGCGGCGGCGGCGGCGGCGCGGCGGGTCTCTTCGTCGGTCCGGAGCGCGTGGAGCCGCTCGGTGGCGGCGGTCATACCTTCGGCGGCGCGCTTCAGGGTCAGCTCGAAGACGGGGGCCCCTTCGAGCTTCTCGATCAGATCGCCGGTCTCGTCCTTGAGCCCCTTCTCGACCTGGCCGAGTCCCCGGATGCCCGTGCGCTGGGCGATGGTGAGCTTGCCCTGCTTCTCGGTGCGGAGCTTCTCATACTCGTCGATCCGGGCGACGATGTTCGCCTGCCGCACCGCGAGCGATTTGAGCTCGTCGCCCATCTTGGTGAGCTGCTCCATCGCCAGCCGCTCCTCGGCGTCCCTCCGCGCCTGCTCGACCTGGTCTTGGGCGTCTTCGAGGTCGGCCAGTGCCTCCTCTTGTTCCTGCTCGGCCTGCTCGCCCTGGTCCTGGTCGAGGCCCTCCTGGGCCTTGGCCATCCGGCCCGAGGCGCGGCCGCCGGCGCGGGCGGCGGCCTCGGCGTTGAGCTTCTGAAGCCGCTTGAGCTGCTTCTTCAGCTCGTCCTGGATCTGCTGCTGCTCCTTGGCCAGCCGCTTCAACTGATCGGCGCGCTGCTTGGCGTCGGGGTTGTCGCGGGCCTCCCGTGTCTTGTTGAGGTTCTGGGCCTGGCGTTCGCGGAGCTTCTGGAGGTCGTCCTCGGCGTACTTCAGCTCCTTGATCAGGCGGGCCAGCTCGCGCTCGCGGCGGTCCTGGATCGAGTCGACCAGGTCCTTCAGGTCGCGGCGGACCTGCTCCTGGGCCCTCCGGGCCTCGCCCATCTGGTTCTTCTCAAGCCGGTCGGCGGCCTCGCCCGCCTTGGCGGCGATCCCGCGCTTCCGGCTCCGCTCGGAGGCCTCGCGTAGCGCCGAGGCGGCCAGCGGGTCTGACTCCTCGAGTCGCTGGGCCATCTCCTCCATCTTCTCCTGGAGGCCCTGCGTCCCCTTGGCGATGTTGCTCTGCCGCGCCGCGAGGTTGGCCAGGTCGCCCTTCTGCTCGGGTGTCAGCGCATCGGGGGTCTTGCCCATCAACTCGGGCTTGTTCGCGGCGGTGTCGGCCTGCTTCATCGCCTGCTCGTGCTCTTTGAGCAGCGCCTGCGCATCCTTGACGATTCCGCGGACGGTCTCGAACTCGCTCAGGCTGTCGAGCATCTTCTGCAACTCATCGGCGATCGCCTTCTGGTTGGTCCTGGCCTCCTCCAGCGCGACCTTGGCATTGTCCGTCGGGCGATCCGCGACCGGACGCTCGTTCGGTTCGGCTTGACCCCGGGGCTGACCTTCGGATTGACCATCGGCCTGGTCCCCGGCTTGACTCCTGGCCTGATCTCCGGCCGGACCCTTGGTTGGTCCTTTGGCCTGCTCTTGAGGTTGGCCGGCTCGGCCCTCCCGCGGCTGATCGGCGGCGGGCCGCCGTGGCGCGGCACCGTCGGGGTTTTCCTCGAGGCTCTTGGAGGCGTGCACCAGCCCTTGCTCGGCCGGGCCCAGGTGGTCCTCGCGGATCCGCTCGACGCCCCCGCGCATCTGCTCCATCTGCCTCTGGGCGTCGTCGTTGGGGATCTTGAAGTTGCGGAGGTCGTCGAGGAACCGCTTGATCTTCTGGTCGAGCCCATCCGTACGGCTCTGGATCCGGTTACCGACTTGCCGCTGGATCATCTCGGCATTCTTCAGGTCGTCGCGCTCGGGTCGATCGAGGTGATTGGCCGTCGCGAGCTTGCGGAGGGCGTCCCCGACGGGCACCGCGGCCTGCTTTTGCATGGCGAGGATGCGCGCGGCCTCGTCGCGGATCTCGCGCCGCTGGTCGTCGAGCTGGCGGGAGATCTCCCCATCGGAGAGGATCCGGAGCCGGAGCTCGCGGCTTTTGCCCAGGTTCGGGCCCTTCAGGCAGTCGAAGTCGAGGGCCTCGGCGTGGAAGGTGATGATCGAGCCGGGGGCGAGGTTCATCGGCGCGAGGTCCCACTCGTGGCGCACGTCCTGGTGCAGGATCGGCGGCGCCTCGGCCGGCTGGCCCTGCACGTCCCAGAGCGGGATCGCGACGTCCTTGGTCGGCTCCGATCCCCCGGTGGCTGTCTTGTAGATCACGCGAGCCGACTGGATGCCGTAATCATCGTCGACGGCGAACTCGAGCGGCACAACCGCCTTGGCCGGCACGTCGCGGTCGTTGGGCGGCTCGCCGATGACGACGCGGGGCGCCTCGTCGCGGATGGCGCGGACCTCGTAGCGGACCGCCTCACGGTTCCGGAAGCCCTCGGTGTCGAGCAGTTCGAACCAGAAGGCCGCCGCGTCCTTGACGATGAACTGTGCCTCCAGGCGAGTCCGGGGCGCGTCGAGCGTGATCGGATCGGCAGCCGTCGTCTCGCCCAGGTGGAGCAGCGCGTGCGCGATCGGCTTGTTGGCCACCGCAGCGATCTCGAGCCGCGACCCCTCCAACGCCCGGACCTGGGTCCGGCCGGGGGCGAGCACCTGGGGGGCGAGCTTGGTGTAAGGGGGCGCGATCAGCCGGACGGTCAGCTCCTTCAAGGTCGGCGGCGGGACGACCTGCACGGCGATGTCGCGGATCGAGGTCGTGTCGTCCCCCGCCGCGACCGAGAACCGGAACGGGCGGTTGACCGACTCGATCCGGCCGCGGAAGATGCCCCCCTCGACCGCCCGGAGCGACTCCGTAGCCGTCTCGCCATCCTCGAACCGGTAAGTCGCTCGGGCCGATGCGGGGGCGCGCTCCCCCTCGCCGATGGCGACGGCCAGCGTGAACGGCTCGCCCCGCGCCACCTTGCGGGGGGTCTCGCGGTCGATCAGCGTCAGGTGGGTCTGCTGCGGCCAGCGGTCCGGGCCATAGGGGAGCAGCAGCCGCCGAACGGCAATCGCGCCGAGGTCAGGCGCCGCCGCCACGACGAGCAGGCCGGTGAACAGCGCCGCCGCCGCCAGCCCCAGGGCCAGGAATACCGGCCGACGCTCGATCACCTCGCGGAAGTCGATCGCCTGCGTCTCCTCGACGGTCTGGCGGATCGTCGCCTCGCGCAAGGCTGCCGAGCCATAGCCCTCCGTTTCCTCCGAGATCCGGAGGAACTGCAGCGTGCTGGTCAGCCGGTCCTTCAGCCCCGGCCAGCGCTCCTCGATCCGGAGCGCGATGTCCAGGTCGTCGAACCGGACGACCAGCGGCCGGACCACGTAGCGGAAGAACAGCCACGCCCCGAGCCCGATCAGGCCGACCAGGGTGACCAGTCGGACGGCCGAGTCCAGGTGGATCGCCCAGTCAGCCAGCCCCAGCGCGATGATGACCGGGACGAGCAAGCCGACCACCCAGCTCAGCCCGTGGAGGGCCAGGAGCCGTCGGACCCGCGACCGAAGCGACCTGATCCGCAATTCCAAGCGACTGGGCTTCACGACGGCCTCCCGTCCTTCTCGAAAGACCTGGCGGAAAATCGGACCCGGGGAGCACCCGGGGGGACTTTGCCTTAAAAAACGGAATTATACCATCTGATTACGCCTCCTCAACACCCACTCCGCCGTGATCAGCAGCAGGAACAGCGCCAAGACGGGCCAGGTGTTCCAGAGGGGGACGGGCGGGTCGGTGTCGAGGGGGACTTTCTGCGGCTTGGGCAGGTCGCTGAGCAGGGCGTCGGTGGCCTC
>JAFANO010000486.1 GCA_019232645.1 Planctomycetaceae bacterium
TGCTGACGGCGCTGCCGGCGGTCTGGCATGTGGTCGATTTCGAGGACGATACCGACGCCGAGTTCCCCCGGGTGGTCCGGCCGACGTTCAGCCGGCGGCCGCCCCCGGCGTACCGGCTGGCCGAGCCGGGCGACACGATCGACCGCGTGGCGCTCTACCTGTCGGCGTGGGCGACCGTGCTCGCGCTGACGGGGCTCGGCCTGGGACTGGTCCGGGCCCGGTCGGGGCTCTGGCCGGCGGCGCTCGCGATCGCGCTGGCGGGCTTCTGGTACGCGGCGACGCCCGGCCCGACGTTCGACGGCTGGCACGGCCTGGGCTGGCGGGCGATCCTCGACGCCAAGGCCCCCCTGTCCTTGCGGGTCGCCCTGGTCGGGGCCGCGCTGGGGTTGTCGGCGATCGTCGCGGCATCGGTCGTCGTGGCCTGGCCGCGGCGGCGGGAGGTCGTCGAGCGGGGCCGGGCCCAGCGAATTTCCTCGCTCCTGGTCGCCGCGCTGGTGCTGGTCGCGTCGCGGCAGGTGGAGGTCCCCGGCGTCGAGCCCGTCGGATACTGGCCGCGCTGGATGATGGTCGCGGGGCTGATCGCCTTCGACCTGGCCCTGGTGCGCGCGATGCCTCGCCCCGCCGCGGCGGGCTGGCTCCGGCGGGCCGGGCTCTGGCTGGCGGCCACGTCGGGGTGGGCGGGGCTGGTCGCGGCCGGGCTCTGGCTGACGTGGTATCACCGGCCCCTGGAACGGTTCAAGGCGGTGGTCCCCGGCAAGATCTACATCTCCGCGATGCCCACGGCGCGGGGGCTGGAGATCGCGCATCGCCGCCACCACTTCAAGACGATCATCAACCTGTTCCCCGAAGACACCCCGGACCGGAGCCCCCGGCTCCCCGACGAGCAGCGCTTCGCCCGCGAGCACGGGATCCGCTTCCTCTGCAACACGTCCGGCGAGGCCCACGCCGACGCGTTCCTCGACCAGACCCTGGCGCTCGCCCGGGATCCGGACGCCTGGCCGATCCTGATCCATTGCCACGCCTGCCAGGACCGCACGCCTGCCTGGGTGGGGATCTACCGCTTCGTCGTCGAGGGCCGGCCCCTCGTGCAGGTCATGCAAGAGATCGAACGCCATCGCGGCTATCGGCCCAAGGCGTCGGTGACGCTGCTCTACAACCGGGTCCTGGAGCCTCGCGCCCCCCGGCGCTACGCGAGCGACCCGACCGCCGCGCTGCTCCGGCGTTGTGCCGCGGGGACGCACGACCCGTTCGACGACGTCAAGCCGGTCCCCGCCGGCGACGGCGCGAACCCCGCCCCGCCGGTGCGCGTCTCCCGACCGCCCGAGACGAGCGACCGGGGACCGAGCTTGACTCTCGGTCGGCGATCGCTAGAGTACCACCAGACCCTCGCCGACCCGAGCCTCCACGAATCGGCCCCGCCACCATGACATCCCGAGATCGCCTCAGCGCCGCGTCCGAGCGGACCAGCCCTCCACCGATCAGCACCCTGATGCAGATGGCGCTCGACACTCCCGGGCTGATCTCGCTGGCGGCCGGGTTCGTGGACCAGAAGAGCCTGCCCGTCGAGGCGGTCGCGCGGGGGGTCGCGGCGATCCTGTCCGACCCGGACGAGGGCCGGCGGGCCTTGCAGTACGGCACGACGATCGGCGACCTCGACTTCCGGACCCGTCTGGTCGAGCAGCTCGAGCGGGACGAGGGGGCGGACCCCGGCGCCTTCCGCCACGTGCTGCCCCGGACGGTCGTCACGACCGGGTCGCAGCAGTTGCTCTCCCTGGTGGCCGAGGCGCTGCTCGACCCCGGCGACATCGTCCTGGTCGAGTCGCCGACCTACTTCGTCTACCTCGGCGTGCTGGAGACGCGCGGGGCGCACGTCATCGGGATCAGGACCGACGGCGACGGACTCCGGCTCGACGTCCTGGAGCACACCCTGGTCGACCTGGAGGCGCGCGGGCTGCTCGGCCGCGTCAAGCTGATCTACACCGTCTCCGAGCACGCCAACCCGACGGGGATCTGCCTGGCCGAGTCGCGTCGCGGGCCGCTGGTGGAGGTGGCACGGCGGTGGTCGAAGCGGCGGCGGATCTACATCCTGGAGGACGCGGCGTATCGCGGCCTGACGTTCGATCGGGCGGACCCGCCGAGCGTCTGGCGGCACGACCCGGAGGGGGACACGGTGATCCTGGCCCGGACCTTCAGCAAGACGTTCAGCCCCGGGCTCAAGATGGGCTACGGCATCTTGCCCGGGCCGCTGCTCGACGCCGTGCTGCGGCTCAAGGGGAACCAGGACTTCGGCTCGTCGCACTTCACCCAGCAACTCCTGGAACGGCTGATCGCCGACGGCAGCTACGAGCGGCACGTCGAGAGGCTGGTCGGGGTCTATCGCCACAAGTGCAACGTGATGGTGGAGGCGCTCGATGCGCACCTGGGGCCGTTCGAGGACGTGGTCTCGTGGACCCGTCCCAAGGGGGGGCTCTACGTCTGGCTGACGGTCCCCGAGGGGCTCGACACCGGCCCCGACGGCCCGCTCTTCTCGAGGTCGATCCGCGCGGGGGTGCTCTACGTCCCGGGCGCGTACTGCTTCGCCGCGGAGCCCGGCCCGTTGCCGAGGAACCACGCACGGCTCTGCTTCGGGGTGCCGGGCGATGTCGAGCTGGAGGACGGGGCGCGCCGGCTGGCGGCCGCCCTGGCCGAATGTCTGGATCTCGTCGCCTGAACGTGGAGGCGGTCGGGCCCTCCCGGCCGCGGGGCGGCGGGTGCGGTTCACCTGAGGCAAGGACGCGAGGGGGACGCCGTGCCGGGAATCCTACAGCGTTACGTCGCGGGCGAGGTCCTTCGCGCCTTCCTGCTGGCCCTGCTGACGATCACCACCGTCATCGTCCTGTTCATGGTGATGATCGAGGCCGCCAAGATGGGCCTCACGCCGCGCGAGATCCTCAACCTCGTCCCCTACGTCATCCCGGGCAGCCTGCCGTACACGATCCCGGTCTCGCTGCTGTTCGCGGTCACGGTGGTCTACGGCCGGCTGGCCTCCGACAACGAGGTCATCGCCGTCAAGACCGCCGGCCTCAGCGCCTGGACGGTCCTCCGGCCGTCGGTCGTGCTCGGCTTCGGCCTCAGCGCGTTGATGCTCTACCTGAGCTGGGCCCCGATCCCGCGCGCCAACAACCTCGCCAAGCTGATCGTCTTCAAGAACATGGAGGAGATGTTCTACAAGTTCCTCAAGCGCGACCGCGAGTTCAACAATACCCGCTGGCCGTTCCTGATCAAGGTGCGCGACGTCGAGGGCAAGGTGATGCTCGGACCGACCTTCAAGCAGCGCGGCCGCGACCCGAAGAACCCGACCCAGTTCGGCATGATCGTCCAGGCCCAGCGGGCGACCCTCCACTTCGACACCGAGCACAGCAACGCCCGCGTCTACCTCGACCGCGCCGAGGTCCAGCGGATCGGCCCGCAGGACGACGTCGTCATCGTCAACGACAAGTATCTCGACATCCCGATCCCAAACGACAACAAGCTCCTGCTGGAGAAGCGGATCCAGGAGCGGACCACCTCGGAGCTGGTCGAGGAGCAGGCGACGTTCCGCTGGCTGATGGCCCAGGAGCGGAAGCGCCAGGCGATGGCCGCCGCGCTCTGGATCGGCTCGGGCCGGATCAACCGGGTCTCCTGGGACCAGGTCCAGCGGTCGTTCCTCGACTACGGCACCTGGGACATGAGATGGAAGGAATATGAGACCGAGAAGCACCTCCGGATCGCGATGTCCTGCGGCAGCTTCTTCTTCGTCATGCTGGGGGCGCCGGTGGGCATCCTGTTCGCCCGCCGCGACTTCCTCAGCGCGTTCATCTCCTGCTTCGTGCCGATCATCATCCTGTACTACCCGCTGACGCTTCTGGGCGTGAACCTGAGCAAGGAAGGCCTCCTGAACGCGACGCTCGCGCTCTGGTCGGGCAACGCCGTCCTGGCCGTGCTGACCGGATTGGTCCTGCCCTCGGTCATGAAGCACTGAGGGCGAGGGCCCGTCCCCGTCCGGGGCGACACCCCGGCCCCGCAAGGCTTCAGGGAAGGAGTCGACGATGCGGATCCTCGATCGCCAGCGCTACTGGGCCTTCTTCAAGGCGTACGTCATCTGCTTCATCGCGCTGGTCGGCCTCTATGTGGTCATCGACGCGTTCTCGAACCTCGACGAGTTCGCCAAGCGGGCCGACGGGGCGGCCGAGATGTTCCAGGTGATGGGGCGGTTCTACCTCGTGCACATGACCCAGTTCTACGACCGGCTCTGCGGCGTCATCGGGATGATGGCGGCGATCTTCACCGTCACCTGGATGCAGAGGAACAACGAGCTGCTGGCGATGCTGGCCGCCGGCATCAGCACGCAGCGGGTGATCCGGCCGGTCTGGATCTCGGCGATCCTCGTCAGCGCGCTGGCCGTGCTCAACCAGGAGCTGGTCATCCCCCCCCTCGCCGAGGAGCTCCAGAAGTCGCACGACGACGACGGCGAGCGCAAGGTCCTGGTCTACGGCCGCTATGACTCCGACGGCATCTACATCCACGGCCGCGAGGCCGACCGGGCGACGCGCACGGTCCTCTCGTTCAACGCGACCCTGCCGGTCACGGTCTTCGGCGCGATCCACGAGCTCGACGCCAAGCAGGCGCAGCACATCCCCGAGGACCACCCGAGGGCGCCGCTCAAGGGGGGTTGGCTCCTCCGGGGCGCCCACCTCAACCCCCCGGTCCCCGACAAGGAGCTGAGGGAGGGGCGGATCGTCCGCGTCGAGGACCTCGAGGGCTTCCCCCGCCCCTTCGGCGACCAGGTCAACCTCGAGGGCGCGTCGTACTTCCTCCGGACGCGCCTCTCGTTCGAGGCGGTCACGCGGATCCGCCAGTGGTACCAGTACGCCAACACCGTCGACCTGATCCGGGGCCTCGATGACCCGACCAACGAGCCCGAGAAGCTCGAGATGGCCGTCTTCCTCCACAGCCGGATCCTCCGCCCCTGCTTGTCCCTGAACCTGATGTTCCTGAGCCTCCCCCTTGTGCTCGGGGGCTTCGGCCGCAACATGTTCGTCAACCTCGGCCTGTCGCTGGGGACCTCGGCGCTGTTCTACGGCGCCTGCTTCCTGTCGCAATACCTCGGCGACGACGCGGTCATCCCCCCCGAGCTGGCGGCCTGGGCCCCCCTGATCGGATTCGGGAGCCTAGCCGTCGCGCGCTGGGACACCATCCGGACCTGAGCGGAGGCTTCCCGCGCGCGACGCGACCTCGATCGCGGGCGATCCCCTGAATTTCGGTGGTGTCCTCACCCGCTTGGACGCGGATTTCCATGCAGCGCCGGTGTGGCCCCCGTGCGGATGCCCAGGGCGGCCAACTCGGGAGAGGCGCCGGTCCCCTCGCAACCCCGGCCCCGGCCGGTGCGGGATCGCGGCCCGCAGGAGATCGTGGCGATCCAGACGCCCAGGCCGCCCAGGAGCCGGAGCTTCAGCCGCCGCTCCTGCGGGGCGCGTCGTGGGGAGTCGGCCCGATCGGCGTCCCCTCTCTTCCAGGCTCGGCCTGGCCCCCCGGGATCATGGATTCGGCCACGAGGCTGGCGGTCATCTGATCGGCGAGGCGACGGAAGTGTCGTGGATCTCGATCTCGAGTCGTACGCCACTGGCGGAGATCTCTGCCAGGGGAGAGACGAGGGGGCCGCCCCTGGATTGGCTGCGGATCTCCATGGCCGCCTCGGGGTGCTGGGTTCCGGACAGATCAGAGTCAATGCGATCGAGACCCAAGAGCAACCGCCACGTTTCGGGAATCGACCCGGTCCCGAGGTACTTCTCGACGGCCGCGGCGATGTTGTGTTCCAGCCCTGATCTGCAATAAGTTAAAGTAAGGGCATGAAAACTTTGCCCAAACGATCGCACGGGTTCAACGGAAGTATCCAATGCTGCTCCCCGAAATGGACGAGCGGCGACGACAGTGGGCGGCCGCGGGATTGTAAAGATTATTACTGCGCAAGCCCTTTGTCGTGGCTAGAGTCGCCTGGGACGCTAACCTGGAGGAGACCCTCCTGCGGCCCATACTGCGCCTGGCCCCGCCGGCTTCTTCTCCTCAAGGAATAGGGAAAGGGATCTCTCATGAACCGCACCGGACTCCTGCCCAGATGGCTGAGCGACGCAATCCGTCGCCAGCAGAGGCCGCGCCGAGAACGGGCACGCCGCCGGACCACGGCCCTGGTCCTGGAGCCGATCGAGGATCGGATCGCCCCCGCAACCTTCGCCGTCAGCAATGTCGCCGGGTTGATCAATGCCATCAAGACGGCTAATACCAACCAGGAGAACAATACGATCCAACTGGCCGCGACGGGTAGCTATGTGCTGAGCGCCGTCGATAACACTGCGAACGGCCCCAATGGCCTGCCCGTCATCGCCACCAGCGGCCACACGCTGAGCATCGAAGGCAACGGGGCCACCCTCCAGCGGAGCACGAATTCCGGCACACCATTGTTCCGGGTGCTGGACATCGCGGCGGGTTCGACGGTGGAACTGGACGACCTGACGATCGCCGACGGCGTGGAGCAGGGCAGCGGGGCCTCGGCGCGGGGCGGGGGCATCTATAGCCTGGGCACCCTGACGCTCAGCGCTGTGATCGTCGAGGATAACCTGGCGCGGGGCAGCGATGGGACGGCCGGAAGTGGCGGCAACGGTCAGGACGCGCAAGGGGGTGGCATCTACAGCGGGGGCGGCGTGCTGACGCTGACCAACCACACGCAGGTGGTACATAACCAGGCCCTCGGCGGCAACGGCGGCACCGGCAGCACCGGCGGCGCGGGCGGCAGCGGCGGCGCGGGCGGCAATGGCCAAGGCGGGGGCCTGTTTGTCGTCGGCAGCACGCTCACCCTGACCGCCGGCACCCGCGTCTCGGACAACACCGCGAGCGGCGGCGCCGGCGGCACCGGCGGCGCTGGCGGCCCCGGCGGCTTCGCCGGCTTGGGCGACAGCAGCGGCGGCGCCGGCGGCAGTGGCGGCAGCGGCGGCGCCGGCGGCAGCGGCCAAGGCGGGGGCTTGTACACCAGCAATGATGCGGTCACCCTCACCGATACCACCTTCGACGCCAACACCGCCAGCGGCGGCAGCGGCGGCAGCGGCGGCAGCGGCGGCAATGGCGGGGGTCTCCCCTCTAACGACGGCATTGTCTCCGGCACCCTCGGCAATGGCGGCGCCGGCGGCAACGGTGGCGCTGGCGGCAGCGGTCAAGGGGGGGGCCTGTT
>JAFANO010000523.1 GCA_019232645.1 Planctomycetaceae bacterium
AAAACAGATCAACGCGCCGCGCGGGAGTTCGAGCGAGACGTCGCGGAGGTTGTGCTCGCGGGCGCCTCGGATCACGATGTCCGTCGTGGCCATCCGTGGGGGATCCTGGGTGAGCTTCGAATCCTGGAACCGGAGCCGATCCGGGCGGAGACGGTCATACTATACACGTGTCAGTGGACCTTGTCTATATCCTACGTTTCCCGTCCAGGCGACCGGATGTGGTCGTGCGGCAGATGGTGCAACGGAAGCGTCGCTCCCGGTAGGAGTGGACCTTGATGTGGCCTTGGGCGGTCTGGCCTCTGGTGGGGCATTGGGGATGGGGACAGGATTGGGCCTGGGGGTCCATGGTCTGGCTCCGACGGCATGCGATTGGTGGTCGCGATGCCCCCAGAATCAGCCTTGGACTCCCTCTGAACCATCCCTTGTGCCCTTTTCACGGTTCCCTGGGGTGCTACCCGGCAATGCCTGCTCGACGAACAACCTCGCCCTCGCCATCCCGTGCCACAGGGTGCTGCATCGCGACGGTACTCTATCCGGGGGTTATCACTGGGGTGATGCCCGGCAGCGCGTCCTGCTCGACCGGGAGGCGGCGGCGGTGTCCGAAGGGTGCCCGACCCTTGGTGCCCAGGGCAAATAAGTCTCACCAGCGGCCTCCGGGGCGACGTCTGCTACCCGAATCGCGAGGCCGTTGATTGGAGGATGCAATCCCCGTCCTCCACCTTCGCAACGCGAGAGACTATCGATCAACCTTCGATTCCAGCTTTGGGAGTACCGGGAGATGAGCGGACAAACGAAACCCATCGGCCGCCGGGATTCCCTCCAGGCCGGCATGGCGGTGACGGCGGCGTCCACGGGGCTGGTAGCCGGCAGTGCGGAGGCGCAGGAGGCGGAGAATCGAGCCAAGGACCGATGGATGACGGGCAAGCCTTCGGTCCTGATCTTCGACGTCAACGAGACGCTGATCGACTTCGAGTCGATGCACCCGCTCTTCGAGCGCATCTTCGGCGACAAGCACGCGCTGCGCGAGTGGCTCGGCCACCTGATCATGTACTCGATGACGCTCACCCTGTCCGGCCTCTACAAGGACTACTTCTCGCTCGGCCAGGGCCTGCTCAGGATGGTCGGCGACATCCACAAGGTCGACGTCACGCCCGCCGACATCGAGGCGATCAAGCAGGGCATGCTGACGATGCCCGCCCACCCCGACGTGAAGGAGGGGCTTGAGCAACTGAAGGGCGCCGGCTTCCGGATGGTGACCTTGACGAACTCTCCGCCCAACCCGCGCGGGAAGACCCCGCTGGAGAACGCCGGGCTGGCCGGATTCTTCGAGCGGCAGTTCAGCATCGAGACGGCCCGCGCCTACAAGCCCTCGCAGATCCTCTACCACATGGTGGCCCAGGAGCTGGACGTGCCGCCGTCCGCCTGCTGCATGATCGCCTGCCACGTCTGGGACACGATCGGGGCGCAGAGCGCCGGCCTCTCCGCCGGGCTGATCACCCGGCCGGGCAACGCGCCGCTGCCGGTGCCCGGCCTGCCGCAGCCGAACGTCGTGGCACAGGACCTTCCGGCCCTCGCTACCCAGATGATCAAGCTCTGGAAGTCCTGAGCTGACAGGCCGTGTCGTCCCGACATCGGGTCGCCGCCTCGCGCAAACGGCTGTTGATCGCACCCGGAATGGCAATGCCGCATTCTCGACGGAAGCGAGGGTCCTCAGGTGGGAGATCTTAAGATGCTGGGCGACCGTCTGGGATCAATCGGGACGCACGTCGCCCGCTACGGGCTGGTCCTCGTGCTGCTCTGGATCGGCGGGATGAAGTTCACGGCCTACGAGGCCGAGGGCATCAGGCCGCTGGTGGCGAACAGCCCGCTGATGGGCTGGGTCTACGGGGTCATGAACGTGGGCGCCTTCTCCGCGCTGCTCGGCGTGGTCGAGATCGCCACCGGCTTGCTCATCGCCCTCCGGCCGCTCTGGCCGCTGGGCTCGGCCGCGGGAAGCGGGCTCGCGGCGGGGACGTTCCTCACGACGCTGACCTTCCTCGTCACGACGCCCGGATGGGAGCCGAGCCTCGGCGGCTTCCCGGCCCTGTCGGCGATGCCGGGGCAGTTCCTGCTCAAGGACGTCGTCCTGCTGGGGGTGACGATCTTCACGGCCGGCGAGGCGCTGGGGGCCGCCGGGTCACGTCGTGCCATCCCGGCGGCGGTCTCTCAAGCGAAGTCGTTGCCCATCGAGCCTTCGCCCACGACACGCTGACGTCCAAAGGCCAGGGCACCACGCTGTACTCGACCTGGAAGCCCGATTGGCTCACCCGAATTCCCCGATGGAGCCGAACTACCGCGGCGCGGCGGTGGAGTTCATGCGGCAGGTCATCGACGGCCGGATGGGCAACCTCGCCATGGTCCGCGAAGACGTGCCGTTCGTCACAGGCCGTCCCGCCACGACGTTCCGTCGGTTGGCGACAGAGAACCGGGAGACGCTTCTCCGGATCGCGAGTGAACGGTGAAGGAGACGAGACGATGATTCGCACGATCAGCCCCGGGATGATCCTGCCCCTTTTCGCCGCGTTGACGCTGGAGCAGGGCCTCCTCGTCCGCGCCGCCCCGCCATCGGCGGAGGTGCGCTACAAGACGGCGAAGGTCGGCGACATGGACATCTTCTATCGCGAATCGGGACCGAAGGACGCCCCGACCGTCCTCCTACTCCACGGCTTCCCGACCAGCTCGCAGATGTTCCGCAACCTGATCCCGGCCCTGGCCGACAGGTACCACGTGGTCGCGCCGGACTACCCCGGCTTCGGCCACAGCTCGATGCCCCCGCGCGACCGGTTCGCCTACACCTTCGACAACCTGGCGAAGGTCATCGACGACTTCACCGCGAAGCTCGGGCTGACGAGGTACGCGCTCTACGTCCAGGACTACGGCGCCCCCGTCGGCTATCGTCTGGCCGTCGCCCACCCGGAGCGGGTCACGGCCATCGTCGTGCAGAACGGCAACGCCTACGACGAGGGGCTCGACAATGACTTCTGGAAGCCGATCAAGGCGTATTGGAAGGAGCCGAACAGCCGCGAGAAGCGGGACGCCCTCCGCTCCTTCCTGACCTACGACGCGACCCGCTGGCAGTACACGCACGGCGTGAAGGACCCCGAGCTGGTCAGCCCGGACGGGCCGGCGCACGACCAGTTCCTTCTCGACCGCGAGGGGAACGACGAGATCCAGCTCGACCTGTTCCTCAGCTACGGCAGCAACCCGCCGCTGTATCCGAAGTGGCAGGCCTACTTCCGCGAGCGCCAGCCCCCGATGCTGATCGTCTGGGGCAAGAACGATCAGATCTTCCCGGTGGCCGGGGCCGAGCCGTACAAGCGCGACCTGAAGACGCTGGAATACCATCTGCTCGACGCCGGGCACTTCGCCCTGGAGACCAACGGCGCCGAGATCGCCGGGCTGATGCGAGAATTCCTCGGCACACGCCCGGGCGGGAAGTGACCCGCGCGAGGGCATGCCGATGTTCCGGGATCGCCGGGTCGGACGTGTTCGCGCCGATGACCCCGGGCCCGCGACGATGCCGTGTCCTTCGGCGTCGCTGGACCGGTCCCGTAACCCTCGGATCGACGAGGTCGGCCGGCTCCTCGACGAGAAACTCGCCCGGCTGGCCGAGGCGGGGATGACCCGGTCGTGAACGGCCTCCGGTCGCGGATGTCCTGTTGCGGGGCCGGGACCCGTCGCCTCTCCGAATCCCAGGGCGCCGCGCTTCTCGGCGATGAACCGGAGGTGATGCGCCAGGTGCTCGACCGCGCCGTTGACCATCTGGGCGATCGTGCGTTCGCCCCGGTCGCCCACGATTCCCACCCGCCCCCACGCCCCTGGCGGCGAGGCGCCCAGGATGCGGGCCGTCTGCCGCCTGCTGAGGTCAAAGAGCCCGAGTTCTTCGTCGACGTCACGTTCGTGATACGCGAGCGCGGCCAGCATCAGGTCGGGCTTGACCCGGTCGGAGACGGGCCGTTCCCTCCGACAGCACGCGCTTGATCCGATGCGCGATGTTGGCATCCGTGTCGGCCAGGTGGCAGACGACCTCTCAGGGCGGGCACTGGGCCACGATTGCCCTCATCCCTGACGCCCTCGACACCTCGGAGTCGTCGAGCCCCACCCCCGACTTCGTGATCGGGAGGCATAGGGTTTGCGACCGACATCCTCGCTTTTTCTGCACTCCGCTCGGACCAGGGAGGGACGGGAGCATCCATGCACTATTGCCCAGCCGATGACCTGGGGATGGTTGGGCTGCTGGATGACTTGGTCGTGGTCGCCAGCTCGATTACCCAGACGCCGGAGAACCCGCACTGGAGAGCCGCGCCCCGGGATGCGATCGCCGAATCGCGCGAGGCCCGGCGCGTCGTCACGCGGCCCGAGCAGACGCCGAATGCGCACGATCGATCGGAATCAGGGATTTCTCGTTGGATCCTCAAGCCTGCTAGGGAGTCACTCATGTTCGCGCACCGCAAGAAGCCACTGTTCCCGGTCAAGGTCGGCGAGGTCAATCCGAAGTTCGCCCAGAAGCTGCTCGAGCAGTTCGGCGGCCGGTCGGGCGAGTTCACCGCGATGACCGAATACTTCGTCCAGAGCTTCGCCTGCGACAAGCCGGCCATCCGCGACATGCTCCTGGACATCGCCACCGAGGAGATCGGCCACCTGGAGATGGTCGGCCTGATGGTCGAGCAGCTCCTCCGCGGGGCCGAGCGGGAGAGCGCCTACGAGAACACCTTGTTCTCGATGATGGGCAAGGGCCCGCAGTTCTGCGACTCGTTGGGCAACGCCTGGACCAGCGACTGGATCCGGGCCTCGGGCGACATCGTCGCCGACCTGAAACACAACGTCTCGGCCGAGGCCGGCGCCAAGATGGCCTACGACCGCCTGATCCGGCAGACCGACGACCCCGGCTGCAAGGAGACGCTCAACTACCTGATGACCCGCGAGATCTCCCACCAGCGGATGTTCCTCAAGGCGCTGGACACCCTCGGCGGGATCACCGCGATGGAGGGGACGGTCAAGCCCGAGGCGGAGCTGAACACCTACTATAACCTGTCCCGCGACGGCCGGGGCGATCAGGGCATCGGCGTCGACGAGCGGGGCCCGTGGAACGCCGAAGGCGAGTGGCAATTCGTCGACGAGCCCGAGGAGAAGCTCTCGGCCAAGGTCGAAGGGCCCGGGGCCTGATTCGGGCCCGGTCGTCCGGTGACGGCCGGATACCATTGCGACCGCGGGTCTCCACGCCGATAATACCTTCGGTCCGGGGGACGGCGGTGTCGGGAGGCCCGCGCCGATCGAGATGGGCCGCGGATTTCACGCGGTAGGACGCGGATTCAAGAAGAGTCAAAGGAAAGAAATTCCCGTTGTCTTCGATCTGCGTCCTCCGTGGCGATTCGCGGCCATGTGGTTGCGAGGTCTCCGGACCTGGGGTTCGGGTAGCAACGGAGCAGAAAACAACGCTAAGCTGCCGGCAGGTCTTCCGCTTGGAGCGTGAGCGGCGGACCCAGGGGACAGTCGAAGTCGAGGTGGTGTTCGGGATCACGAGCCTGCCGCGGGAGCGGACCGGCGCCCGAGAGCTGCTCGGCGCGACCCGGGGCCACTGGGGGATCGAGAACGGCCTGCACGGCGTCCGGGACGGGACGCTGCGTGAGGACGCCAG
>JAFANO010000578.1 GCA_019232645.1 Planctomycetaceae bacterium
GCCGGCCGGCCCGAGGATCGCGAAGGTCTGTGACGTAAGACCGGGGGGACACCTCTGACGGGTGTTGCTCCCCCTCACCGTCCCTTCATCTCGGCCTTGTCAGGAATCGGGCCCCGATTGATAATGCGCACCGACAAAATCGGCAACAACTGACGCCGTCGCGACAACCGGCCGATCGTGTCGAAGGATTCATCAGGGATTCCGGGGGTCCTCAGCGACCCCGAACTGTTTGATTCCCCCGCTCGACGAGGAACTGCACCGTGAAGATCGCAGTTATCGGAACGGGTTACGTGGGCTTGGTGACCGGCACTTGCCTCGCCGAGAGCGGCAACGACGTGGTCTGCGTCGACAAGGTGGCGGAGAAGATCGCCAAGCTCGAGAAGGGGGTGATCCCGATCTACGAGCCGGGCCTGGGCGAGCTGGTCCACCGCAACCATCGGGACGGCCGACTGCGGTTCACGACCAGCCTGCCCGAGGCGATCGCCCAGGCCGAGCTGGTGTTCATCGCGGTCGGGACCCCGCAAGGCGCCAACGGCGGCGCCGACCTGAGCGGGATCTGGGCCGTCGGCCACGAGATCGCGACCCACCTGGAAGAGCCCAAGACGATCGTCATCAAGAGCACCGTCCCGGTCGGCACCAACGCCGAGCTGGCGCGGCGGATGGCCGAGGAGACCGACGTGCCCTTCGACGTCGCCAACAACCCCGAGTTCCTCAAGGAGGGGGCGGCGATCGACGACTTCACCAAGCCCGACCGCGTCGTCGTCGGCGTCCGCCGCGACGAGGTCGGCGACCAGCTCCGCGAGCTCTACGAGCCGTTCCTCCGCACCGAGCGGCCGTTCTTGGTCATGACGCCCGAGAGCGCCGAGATGACCAAGTACGTCGCCAACTGCTTGCTGGCCACCAAGATCAGCTTCATCAACGAGATGGCCAACCTCTGCGAGTCGTACAACGCCGACATCAACGACGTGCGGCGGGGGATCGGGCACGACTCGCGGATCGGCTTCAGCTTCCTCTTCCCGGGCGTCGGCTACGGCGGCTCGTGCTTCCCCAAGGACGTCCGCGCGGTCATCCACATGGCCCGGACGCACGGGCTTCCGGCGCGGATGATGGAGGCCATCGACGAGGTCAACGAGGCGCAGAAGAACGTCCTGGTGCACAAGGTCCTCGACCACTTCCAGGACGACGCGGCGAGCAAGACCGTGGCGATCTGGGGCCTGGCCTTCAAGCCCAAGACCGACGACATCCGCGAGGCCCCCGCGCTGGTCCTGATCGACGCGCTGCTGGCCGCCGGGGTCGCGCTCCGCGTCCACGACCCCGAGGCGCTGGCCAACGTCCGGACGATCTATGGCGACCGCCTGACCTACTGCGATCGCCCCTACGGCGCGCTGGAGCAGGCCGACGCCCTGGCGATCGTGACCGAGTGGAACGAGTTCCGCAACCCCGACTTCGAGGTGATGTCCCGCCTGCTCCGCCACCCCGTGATCTTCGACGGCCGCAACCTTTACGACCCCGCGAAGATGGCGGCGCTGGGCTTCACCTACCACGGCATCGGCCGCGCCGCCGTCCCCGAGCCGCTGACGGCGAGCGAGGTCTGACCCCGCCCCCAGCCTGGAGAGCGAGCCGGGTCGGGTGCGTCGCGCCTTCGATGACGCACCCTCTGCCTGGGTGTGTCTCTGATGTCGTGGCCGACGTCGCTCCGGGGGAGTGGTGTACTTTCGCGGACTCGACACACCCGACTCGGCTGGGGTTGTGGGCGACCACGACGCCGACTTCGTCCACGACCAGGACCAGGCGCCGGGGTATACTTGGGATCGGGTCCGGCCCTGGACGCCCCCGGTGAAGTCCAAGGGGGAGGGCCGGGTTGGGAGAGACGGCGTGAGGCAGAAGAGCGACTCGGGCGATGGCCACCGTCACGATCGAGCTGCCCGACGAAGCGCTGGCGGCCCTGCACCGCTCGCCCAAGGAGCTGAGCCAAGAGATGCGGCTGGCGGCGGCGATGCTCTGGTACACCCAGGGCCGGCTCTCGCACGAGCGGGCCGCCCAGCTCGCAGG
>JAFANO010000497.1 GCA_019232645.1 Planctomycetaceae bacterium
CCGGGAGCGCCGGCGTGCTGATGACCTGCTCGGGGGAGTACTGGTTCGCGTCGAAGAACAGCGCGGCGAACTGGCCGTTGGTCGTGCTCACCCCGCTCCCGGCGATCAGCCCACGGAGGAACGTCTGTTGCTCGGGGGGCGGCACCAGGATCGAGCTCGGGTTGACGACGAACTTCTGCGCCGCCTGGCCCTGCGTGAACTGCACGAACGCTCCCATGAACGACCCGTCGGGGCCGATCCGGTAGATCACGTTCTTATTCGGGTCGGAGCTGTCGACGCTGGTGACGAACAGCGAGGGGCGGCCGTCGAAGTAGCCCTCCGGGTCGAAGGTCAGGTCGTACCAGTTGACCAGCCCGGTCGAGGCGCCGACCGAGTTCGAGGCGTTGGGGACCGGGCTGGGGGTCGGGAGCTGGCTGATGACGGTGTTCAGGTCGAAGAAGACGCTCGCCTTGCCGGTCGCCGGGTCGACGCGGTAGATCACGCCGGGGCGGTTGACGGCGCCGATCGCCGCGTTATCACCGGCGCCGCGCGAGATCGCGTACACTCCCTTGCCGAAGACACCCCCCGGCCCCGCCTTGATCCGGACGATGTCGCCGCCGAATGCCGAGATCGGGGTCAATTCCGAGACCGACGTGGCCGGCGCCTCGGTGGGATACGTCGACGTGGTGGTCGGCGTCGGGGTCGTGACCGTGACCGTCCCGAGGTTGGCATTGGTCGGCGTCGCCGCGGGGGTGAACGTCGCCTGGTACGGCAAGACCGTCACGGTCGGAGCGAGCAGGCAGCGGTCCTCGAGCTCCTCAATCGATTCGAGATGATGTTCACGGCGACGCCGCCGCCCTGGGCCTCGCGACTGCGGTCGGGATGGGTGAGACATTCCGTTCTCTCCTTAGCCTGGACTCGTCCGTCCTGAACCGAGGCCGAGATGCCCGGCAATCCGCGGTATTCGGTGCGTCTGTCGCTCGCGAATCAATCAGAAATGTCGGCGAGTCCCGATGACCGGCAAGACCGGCGTGCGCGGATCGCCGCTCAGGACTTGAATCGGCCGAAACGCGGATTGAAATAAACGAAAGAAGCGGCGGAATCGGCTTGACCCATAGGATCGGTCGCGGATCCTGACGGCCGAGCCCGGGCGGGATGGCCGTCACGCGCGAGCCGCGGGACGACGCAGTCGCGGGCGAGATCGGTGCCAAGTTCGCCTCGCCGGGGTGTGCGAGTCCGTATGGTTCGCCGCGATAGGCTTCGTTCGGGTCCGGGCGGCGGGAGCGTCGCCCCGGGCGGGCGGACCGGCGTCGCGTTTGCTCAGACTGATCTCGATCGGCCGGCGGGTGTGGGGGTGGTCGCATGCGGATCTGGCACTGGTTCGTGGTGGTCTTGCTCGCCTCGGTCGTCCTGGCCATGGTCCGCGTGCCCCTGGTCCGCCCCATCCTGGCTTTCGTCCTGATCGTCGCGCTCGCCTTCGCCGCGCACATGGCGGCGCTGCGCGCCTGCCACCGGCGCCTCGACCGGCTCGAGAAGATGGAGGGCCCGGAGGCCGAGGCCCGCTGGTTCCAGGTCTTCGTCGTGATGTCGCTGGTGATCGGGGGCCTGGTCCTCATGGTCATCTTCGTGGGGATGGCGATCCTGCTCTCGGCGTTCGGTGCCTGGGATCGCCTGCGATGACGGCGGCCGCTCCGGGGGCCCTCTCGCCTTGCCAAGTCCGGGTGATCGGCCCATCATTGGGAAGGGCCGGATCGCGAGACGCGCGGTCCTCGAGGTCGAGCCCGGAGAGCGTGATGCGGCTCTGGCACCTGGTGTTCGGCATCCTGGTGATCGCGATCGCCCTGAGCGTCGCCCGCGGCCCCGCCGATCGCGTCGCGCCGATTGTCTTCCGCACCGGGACGGGCGAGGTTGTCGTCGGGACGATGGTGGTCCCGGCGTTGTTCCAGACACCGGCGCAATCGACGGGGCCAAGGGGCTGCCGGCCCACGTCGGGGTGCCGGCGGCGACCTCGCTGGTGTTGGCGGTGGCCACGTTCGTCATGGCCGGCCTGTTGTTCGTCGGCGTTTGGCTGATCCGGGCCCCGGTCGCTTGAGCGTTCCATTTCGAAAACCCCCGGGAGCCTCGAATCGATCATGAGCATCGTCGCCTACGTCCCCCAGACCTTTCCCCGCCGCTGGCTCCCGGCGGACGCCCCGTTGACGACCTGGGGGCAGATCGAGCCCTGGTATCGCCGGCTCCTCGATCGCCCGATCGATTCGGCCCGCGCGCTGGAGGACTGGCTCTTCGACGTCGGCGAGCTGAACGGGGCGGTCGGGCAGGAGGGGGTCCGGCGCTACATCGCCATGACCTGCCAGACCGACGACCCCGAGCGCGAGGCGGCCTATCTCGCCTTCGTCCGCGAGATCGAGCCGAAGCTCAAGCCGATCCAGAACGAGATCCGCGCCAAGTACCTCGACTCCCCCCATCGCGCCGAGCTCCCCCGCGACCGCTACCACGTCTTCGACCGCGCCCAGGCGAACCGCCGCGCCCTGTTCCGCGAGGCCAACATCCCCCGCGAGACCGAGCTGGCCGAGCTGGAGCAGCACTATCAGAAGATCATCGGCGCGATGACCGTGACCTTCCGGGGCGAGGAGCGGACCCCGGCGCAGATGGCCCCGTTCCTCGAGGAGAACGACCGCTCGGTCCGCCAGACCGCCTGGGAGCTGGTCGCCGAGCGGCGGCTGGCCGAGCGCGACACCTTGGACGCGCTCTTCGACCGGATGCTCGCGCTCCGCGTGGCGATCGCGCGCGAGGCGGGCTTCCCCGACTTCGTCGCCTACGCCTTCCGGTCCCGCGAGCGGTTCGACTACGGCGTGCAGGAAACGATCGACTTCCACCGGGCGATCGAGCGGGTCGTGGTCCCGCTGGCCAACCAGCTCCAGGAGGAGCGTCGCCGGGCGCTGGGGGTCGAGACGCTCCGGCCGTGGGACCTGGCGGTCGACCCCCTGGGCCGGCCGCCCCTGAGGCCGTTCCGCGACGTCGAGCAATTGGCCGAGGGGGTCGAGGCGATCTTCGCGAGTGTCGACCCCGACCTGGGCGGGCAGTTCGCCTTCATGCGGTCGCACGGCCTGCTCGACCTATTCAACCGCAAGGGGAAGGCGCCCGGCGGCTATCAGACGACGCTGGAGGACGACCGGCTGCCGTTTATCTTCATGAACGCCGTGGGCCTGGACAGCGACGTGCGCACCCTGCTGCACGAGGGGGGCCACGCGTTCCACGCCCTGGCCAGTCGGGGCGAGCCGCTGGCCGCCTACCGCGAGAGCCCGATCGAGTTCTGCGAGGTCGCCTCGATGGCGATGGAGCTGCTCGGCGCCCGCGACCTCGAGCGGTTCTACGACGACCAGGACGCGAGCCGCTCGTACCGCCAGCTCCTGGAGGGGATCGTCCAGATCCTGCCCTGGATCGCCACGGTGGACGCCTTCCAGCACTGGATCTACGCCCACCCCGACCAGTCCCGTGACGACCGCCGTCAGGCGTGGTCGGCGCTGCTCGACCGGTTCGGCGGGATCGTCGACTGGTCGGGCTCCGAGGAGGCCCGGGCGCATTCCTGGCACCGGCAGCTGCACATCTTTCTCTATCCGTTCTACTACATCGAGTACGGGATCGCGCAACTGGGCGCCTTGCAGGTCTGGCACCGCGCCCTGACCGACCGGTCCGGCGCCGTGGCGGCCTACCGCCGCGCTCTATCCCTGGGCGGCGCGCGTCCGCTGCCCGAGCTGTTCGCCGCGGCCGACATCCGGTTCGACTTCCACGAGCGGACCCTGGCGCCGCTGATGGACGCCCTCCGAGCCGAGCTCGCCAAGATCGGGCCCTGACCCTCGAGCTCGAGCGGGCGTGTGTCACTGGTCGTGACTTCGCTACCAGTGGTTCGGGTCCCAGACGACGCACGGGCCTTGGGGACCTCGTTGTCGGGACCAGCAACGTCTCGCGACGGCTCCGAGAAGGACACGGGTAGCGAGGACGGTACCAGTGCCACACGCCCGAGGTCTGGCAGGAGGATCGTCGGCGGCACGAGGAGGTCCCCTGGGATACCTGCCCAGGGTCGAATCGGCCGGACAGTGGACCGATGCCACATACGGCCTCGATCGTCGCTTGGGCCACCGCTCCAGAAATCAGGCGGCGGATTGGTTTCGGTTGGAACGAGGTGCCATAGGCCGAGCAAGGACGTCGAGCCGGTCCGGAAGGTGCTCAAACATATCAACATATTCACGCATGTCTCGTTCTACAGCGACGGTTGTTTGCGAGCCTCGCGAAGAACTGCTGCTGTGGAACTAGGATAGTGTCCGTATAATTCAAGTGACGCCGTTCCGGACGCCATGTCGGCACCCACCGGCGGCGAGGTCGCCGGCTTTCCGAGAGTCCCTGCATCGAACACGTTCGATCCGACGAATCCGTCTCGAGATCCAGCCCGTCAATCTCTGGGGAATGTTGCGTCGCGGACGCACGGGCACCGATCGGGTGCCGGCATCGTCGGGACGCAGGGTGTGAGTCGTCCCGAGTGAACATCATTTGGGAGGGACCATCATGAGGAGGACGAGGGGTTATGCTTGGGGCCTGGCCTTCGTGGCCTTGCTGGGGATGTTCGCGGTGGCCCAACAGGCGGCGCCGCGGCCGGCGACCCGTGTCATCGGCAACCATCAGATCGACCGCTACGAGGCGATCGAGCAAGTCCGACAGGCGCTGCGGTCGGACCCGAAGAACCTGACGGATTGGGTGCTCCTAGGCGAGTTGGCCCAGGAGACCGCGCAGGAGGCCCCATCCGATCGGGCCTCCGGGTATTACCGGCTGGCGCGCGAGGCGTTCGAGGACGCGCTGAAGCTCCAGCCGGACAACCCCGGCCTCAAGGCGGCCGCCCAGTTCGCCCGGGAGCAGGAGCAGGGGGCCGAGCAGTTTCGACAGTCCCGGAGCCGGGCGACGGCGAGCTATCTCGAGGCCCGGCGGCGGGAACTCGCCCAGTCGGGCAACACCCCGACGGTGAGGGTCTATGCCGCGCCCACGCCGGGCCAGGCCGCGGCGACCGCCCCCGCTTACGTCTCCTCAACTCCTACTTACCAGCCCTACTTCAGCGACCAGGGGAATCCCTACTCCTACCAGGAACACTACGACTCATTCTTCGGTCCGGTCGAGCCCCGAACGCCAGATCAGGAGATCACCGCGACCGAGCGCGCGGCGCTCGTGAAGCCCGCGGCCCGGATGGCCCCGCCGTGATCGACGAGGCGCGTGGCGCGTCGGGGACCGGGAGTCGAAGAGGCTGAATCCCTCGCCGGCGCGAGGCCCCTCGGTCCTCGGGCCGGGCGGCGGGATGATAGGCCTGGCAATTGCGAGGGCAGGGGGTATAGTCCTCACCGGCGGAGCGCACGGGCCCCGCCGAGCGGCCGTGATGTCTCCCCGGAAAGGAGCAGCCGCGATGGCGCAGGATCTCGCCCCTTCGGACGCGACGAAGGAGGGTGCGTCGCAGACGGTCGCCTTGCGGATCCTGGTCGCGCTGCTGCTGGCGGGCGCCGCGTGGCTGCTCGCGGGACTACTCGTCCCCACCTTCCTGGCCGCGATCCTGGCGATCGCCTTGTCTCCTGTGGCGGCGCGGCTCGAACGCGCCGGAGTGCCAAGCGTCCTGGCTGGTGCGTCCTGCACCTTCGCCTTGGCGGGGGGCCTGATCCTCACGGTCGGCCTGATCCTCGTCCCGGCGGGGAGGATCCTCCAGGATTCGGACAAGTACCTGTCGCACTTCAGCCGGCTCCTGGCCTCGGCGGCCCGGAGAACGGGAGGCGACCAGGTCGTCGAGTCGCTGGTCCAGGTCGACCCGAACGAGTTGGGACGCACGGCATCCGGCACTGCCGGGGAGGGGCACGGCCGGGGAGAAGGTCGGGGAACGGGCCGTCGAGGAGGCGGCGACGTCGAGGTCTGGGACCGGATGCTCTATCGCGGCCTGGGGGTCCTGGGAGGCTGGGTCGTCTCAGGCCTTGGCGGGCTGATCGGCGCCGTGGGGGGCACGATTGTCTTTCTGGCGTTGCTGTTTTACATGCTCCAGACGCGTGCCGAGTGGATCGACCGGATCACCGAGTCACTGGCCCGCCTCGGCCTGCGCCCAAGTCCCGGGCGGCTGGAGCGGATCCGGGACGAGATCGTGGCGTATCTCGGCTGTCTTACGCTCGTCGCCCTGGGTTATGCCGTCCTGGTCGGGCTGATCCTCTGGGCGATCGGCGTCCCCCGGCCGCTGCTCTGGGGGGCGCTGGCCGGTCTGCTCGAGTTCGTCCCCTACTTCGGCCCGCTGATCGCCAGCGTCCTGCCGACGATCGTGGCGCTGAGCCTGGGGAGCTGGTGGCAGCCGGCGGCGGTCGTGGCCCAGTACGCCGCCTTGCACCTGGTCGAGGGCTACGTGGTCACGCCGCTGCTGTACGGGCGTGTGGTCCGCTTCGATCCCGTCACGATCCTGCTCGGCGCCCTGTTCTTCGGCTGGATCTGGGGGCCGCTGGGGCTCGCCTTGGCCATGCCGATGATGATCCTGCTGCGGGGACTCCTCGCCATCACCCCGGACATGCCGGCCCTCGACGCCTTGGCCGGGGTCGAGGAGAAGGAAGAATCGCCGGACGACATTCGGCCGGCGCGGGCGTAGGGTGGCACGCGCATCGCCACTCGGGGTCAGTCGGAAGGCCGCGTGGGAGTGATTGGCGGGACGGTCGGCAGGGCCTGCGTCCCGGCCAGGAAGACCCGGCTGAGCAGGATGAGCTGGTCGTCCGCCTCGATCGGGCCGGCCTCGGTGCCGATCGGGTTGAGGATCATCTCCTCGCCCCGTTGGAGGCCGATCAAGAGGCAGGAGCGCTTGCCGTCGCGGTGGCGGAGGAACATGCTCGAGACCTCGACGAAATCGCGGCCGACCAGCTCCTCGGGGACGGGGAACAGGTACATCTCGTTGGCGTCACGGCCGACAGTCAGCAGCTCCTGGTAGACACGGGTCATGCCGTGGTACAGCGCCGTCCGTGCCAGGAGGCGCAGGCCCAACTCGTCGGACGAGATGACCTCGTCGGCGCCGGCTTTGAGCAGGCGGTGGTGGTTGTTCGGGTTCTGGCACTCGACGGCGATGTTGGGCTGGCCGCCGCCCCGGCAGATGTCGCGGATCGCGATGCACGTCAGGATCGTCTTGCCATCGGCGTAGGTCCCCTGGCGGTCGTCGGTCAGGATCACCACGGAGTGGGCGCCGGGCACTCGCGCCCGGCGGAGGACGACCTCGTTGGTCGTGTCCCCCTTGACAATGTAGACGTCGTTGAACGCCGGGTCGTCCTGCTTGTCGGGCAGGAGGATTTGCTCGGTCTCGTCGTGGATGATGACGACGGGCCGCTTGTTCTGGATGATCTTGCTGTGGACCTCGCGGATCCAGGCGAGCCCGCGCGGGCCCCAGTTGCACAGGACCAGGTGATCGTCCATCTCGAAGTTGGCCACGTCACTCCTCCGCAGTTGTCGTTCGACCAGGATCGAGGCCACGGTCCCCGTGAACAGGCCCGCCAGTCCCACCCCCGCACCGAGCACGATCATCGACAGCAGCCGGCCCGCCGTGGTCCCCGGCGGCGTGTCCAGGCCGCTAAAAAGCATGACCCAAACGCTATAGAACGACTCGGTCCAGGTGTTGAACGCCGGGTTGTTGCCACGCTCGGCCAGGTGGATCCCGGTCGAGCCGAGCAGCCAGGCCGCCAGCATCGCCCCGACGATCCGGACGGCCTGGTGGCGGTTCCAGTGGCTCAGGACCGCCACGATCGCCTCCCGGCGCTCGCGCAAAGAGATCCGTCGGACCGCGGCCCTCCATCGCGATCTCCCTGGTTCGGTCATGGTACTGCGGTCTCACGGGGGTCGGGCCGGGCTCGGCGGCTTCGACACACCACCGACGGCCGACTCGCGACGGTCGGCCGACGCCCGCGGACCGTCATCGTCGGGCCACACGACCACTTCGATCGGCGGCGAACTGGGTTCCGTGGCCGCCACCTCGGCCTTTCCCACAGCGTCACACGGATGCGCCATCGCCTCGTCCCAAGGCTCGGAGGAGAGCGATACGAATCGCTCGGCCCGCTCCTCGGTCACGAGTACTCCTTAACGAGGCCAATGTTCAGGATCCGGACATCCTGGGGAGAGGTTGCGCACCTCTTGAGGTGAGATTCACCTTGCAAATGCCGGACCGCGCCTCACCTTGAGCGTCGGCGACGCGCCCCAGCCCGATCGGAGCACGACGCGAGCCGGCTCCGAGGCGCGCGTCAGGCTGGGCATCGGGGTGGCGGTGCCCCGGCCGCCTTCGATCGAGCGAAGCATTTCTCACCAACTTGCGTCCTCTCAATAGGCGCTGTCCTCGGGCGCCCTGGGCCGGGCGATCGTGGCGGAATGCCAGGACGAGGCGAGGAATGGCCCTCGGGTTCCTCAGGCCGGTCCGGGGGATGCGACTCAAGGTCGGGGGGAGCTGAGTCCGATCAAAGTATTGAGCAGGCGCGGACATCGTTTTCGTTCCGGGGTCGCGGCCGGCCGGTCCGGCGGTGATCCGGGAGACGGGGCTTGGCACCGGATCTGGGGCCGGGCCCGGCGTAGAGCCGACCCAGGGACGGGAAAGGGATCGTGATGGATCGAGTTTGGAGCGCGACGAGGGACGGCTGCGACCCGGCCGTCGGCCACCCGTCCGAGGAGTTCACGCTGGTGAGCCGGGGTGATGCACTGGTCCGGATGCGGGCCGCGATCGAGGCCGGGATCGGTCCGGTCTTATTGACCGGCGAGGCGGGTGTCGGCAAGACCTGGCTCTGGTATCGACTCCGCTCCCAGATGCCGGGCTCCTGGCGATGGGCGTGCGTCGACCTCTCGCCGGCCAACGATCCGGCCGAGTTCTACCGGCTGATCGGATACGGCCTGGGCCTTTCCGGGACGGATCGGCCCGACGCCTCGCGGCTGGAACTCGCCGAGTTCCTCCAGGAGTCCTCGGCCGACGGCAAGCGATGGGTCCTCGTGGTCGACGAGGCGCACAGCGTCTCGGCCGAGGTGCTGGAAGAGCTCCGCATCCTGGCCAACCGCCTGGGGCACCAGGACGGTTTCGGGGCGATGATCCTCGTCGGACAGACGACCCTGGCGCGTCGGCTCGCGACCCGCCCCCTGGCCGCGCTGGCGGCCCGGCTCTCAGCGCGGGTCCACCTGCGACCCCTCGACGCCGACGAGGCGCGCGACCTCCTCGGGTGTCTCGTCCCCGGCCTGCCCTGGGACCGGGCGACCCTGGAGCGGAATCATCGCGATGCCGGCGGCAATCCTCGCCGGCTGATCCACTGGGCGCGCGAGGCCACCGTCCCAGCCCCGCGACGTCGCCGCGACTTCCCGCCCACCCCCGTGCCACCCCTGATGCCCGCCAGCGGGCCAGAGGCCGCGCCCGCCCCAAGCACGGACGGACCGCCCAGCGAACCCGCCTGGGAACGCACCGTGGTCGTCCCTAGCCGGCCGCCGATCCGGGTCGAGGAGGGGCTGATCGAGGTCGGCTGGGAACCACCGACGACGCCCGACCCGACCTCAGGGCCCTCGATCATGCCCGCCGAAGCCCGCGAGGCGGCTCCGGACCGCGAGGCGGCTCCGGTCCCCGTGGCGGAGGCAGTGGCAGAGGAAACGATCGACGACCGCTACGCCGCGCTCCAGGCCTGGACCGAGTGGTCCAGGAACCAGGGGCGCAAATCAGCCGCCGAGGTGCTCGACGTCGAGGCCGACGCCATCGGGCCGATCACCTCGACCGGCGTCGACGGTACCGAGGGGGGAGAGGCCCCGACCTCGCCGCTGCCCCACCCCCTCCCCGGCGTCTGGGCCGACGGCCAGCAGGACTTCGCTCCTTACGGTCAGCTCTTCTCGAAGCTGAGGCAGCCTCGCGACTCGAAGTGATGGGCTCACCTGGGAGCCACCGAGGGGGCTCGTCTCCCGCCGGTGGCCGGGAGGTGTGCTGCCCCGTCGAACCCGAATCCCCTCCCCAGGCTGATCCTCGATGGCGATGGCGCGGCTCATCGAAGCGAGCCGCGCCATCGCTTCGGGCCCGGCCTGTTCGCGTGTCCGCGTCGCGCGCCGCTCGGAGGTGATCTATCTTTTTCGATGAGTTATCTTTTTTTCGGACGCGGGTGGGATAGACTGATGAAGGCGATCTTGACGAGCCGAAAATTCTGGTCAGTGGCCCGCGATCGTCGCCAACACGGCGTCGAGGGTCGCCGCCGTTTCTTTACAGACGCAGGTGCCGCCGTGTGTCGAACTGGTGCTCCCAGCAGCCCCACCTTTC
>JAFANO010000501.1 GCA_019232645.1 Planctomycetaceae bacterium
TCGGGCAGGGTGGGGGAGGGGAACAAGGCGGGGTTGTCCGGGAAATTGGTCGTCGCGCCCGGCCCCAGCGGAATTGAGCCGGACGTTCGCGGCATCCGGCCCCCCGGCAGGGGCTGGCGGGGACCGACCTCGGGGAGCAACGGCTCGCGGCTGGGCCAGCTCCTCGGGCCCGTGCCCGACTCGGTGCCGGTGCCGGTGGTCCCTCCCAGGCGGCCAGACTCCTGGCCCGTCCCGGTCGTGTTTCGGGTGTCGCCCCCCATCATCCCCGTGCCAGTCCCGGCGCCGCTGCCGGAGGACAAAGGAGGGCCGCTATTGGGCGCTTGCGCCCGCGAGGCGGCGACCAGAGTCAAGGCGAGGCTCACGCTCAGGCCCGCAGCGACCTTCGGGAGGAGTCGATGAACGATCATGGTGCCACCCCTGTCCGGCCCAAGCGGTTTGAACGAGGACCTCGATCCCGCCGGGTTCGGGCCAGGCGGACCGGGCCTGCAAACGGGCCAGGATTTTCCACTCCAGCATGACGCGCGATCCCGCCCTTGTCAAATTCGGTCCCGGACCCGCGCGATTTCCCTCGCCGTCCGCGTCTCGCTCACGACTCCGCGCCGCCCAGGCCGAAGATCCTCCGGGGGTTCTCCAGGAGCACGAGCCGTGCCAGATCCAGCGCGCGGTCGGTCGTCCAGCCGTGGTCCCGGACCGCCTCGGCGAGCGTCTCGGACAGCACCCGTCGAAACATGTTGAACTTGGGCAGGACGAACTCGAGCTTGTAGGCGTCGGAGTAGTAGCCGACGACCTTCCCCTTGGGCACCGCCTGGAGCCTCGCCTTCAGCTCGGCGGCGATGAACGCCGGGATGCCCGAGTACCACCAGTGCCCCAGCGGCAGCACGTTCGGGAAGATCCAGGCGTACGCCACCAGCTCGGCACCCGCGGCGGGCGAGAGTGTCGAGACCGGGAAGGTCACCCCGGCGAAGTGGTTGAACAGCTCGGCATACTCGTGCAGGCTGACCCGGTGGTCGACCAGGTCGCGGCCCCCCGCGACCCCCGCCGGGTAGACGTTCCGGATCGGGCCGATCATCAGGTCGAAAGGCATCCGGAACTCGGCGCAGAACTCGGCGAGGGTCCAGAAGACCGTGCGGCGGATCTCGGCGTGCTCATCCGGCCGGAGGTCCATCTGGTGCAGCGCGCGGCGGATCGGCGTGACCGCCCGTTTGGGCGCCCCGCGCCGGGGGGCGAAGTCCGGGGGCAGGCTGATCGCGCAGGCCCGCGCCCCGCGGCGGACGAACCGCTCGAACAGCACCCCGATCGCCCGCCGGAGGCTGGCGAAGTCCTGCACGTCCAAGCCCGAGGTGCGGCGGAGCCGATCGACGGTCGTCGGCTCGTGCAGCTTCAGGACCAGGTCGTCGGTCCGGAGGCAGGGCACGTACCTGTGGGTGTCCCAGCCCTCGAGCGGGTCGTCGAAGGCGTTGGTCAGGAAGACGGCCTCGAGATGGGTCTTGGTCCAGACCTCGCGGTCCCAGGCGGCGCCGTCGCGCGCGGCCCGCTCGGCGCGGTCGTAGAGGTCGCCGACGTTCTGCGGCGTGATCCGGTCGTGCGGGAAGTCGTGGAACGTCCGCGCGATCTCCAGGAGCCATGAGTACTGGACCGTGTTGTCGATCTTCTCCAGGTGCTCGGCGAGGTTGCGGGCGCGCACCCTCGGGGCCAGCTCGGCGGCGACCTTGTCGGTCGGCATCCCCGCCGAGTGCGCCAGTTCAGTATAGTAGTGATAGCCAAGCACCTCATCGAGGGTCCGCGCCGCCGGGCGATGCGGGTCGATGTGCGAATGGACGTCGAAGATCGGCCAGCGCGCGATCTCGTCGAAGAGCTCATGCGCCATCGGATCCGCGGGAACGTTCATGGTCATAAGTTCAGCTCGGCTCGACGCGGTCAGGGACACAGGAGGGTACGGACCGACTTCGCCAGAAAGCGGGTTTCAGAGCAGGCTAGCCGCCACTTCGGCGGGACGCAAGGGCCGAGCGATGGCCGGGTACGCTCGATCTCCGCTCGTCACGGCGAGGACGGATCGGGGGTCGGATGCGGGATTCATGAGTCTGTCGGGGCCTGGGCGGTGCAAACGCCCTTAAAGTCAGTGTAGTGTATGTTCATCACGACGTCGAGGCGGTCACCGGAAGGCCCGCGACGAGTATCCGGGAGTACGTCGCGAAACACCCCGAGTTGTTCGGCTCGAGCAAACCGGCCCGTGTTTTTCCATGAGAAGCGAGGCCGCACGTCACCGGATACCGACTTCCAGATCTCAAACAATCAGGGGATCCGCGATGACCGTCATCAAAGCCGCCGCCGTCCAGTTGAGCCCGGTCCTCTACAGCCGCGAAGGCACCGTGGACAAGGTCTGCCGGCAGATCCTCGCCC
>JAFANO010000715.1 GCA_019232645.1 Planctomycetaceae bacterium
GCCTCGGCGCGGAACTGGCGGAGGTTGGCGGACCGCCGCCGTCGCGCCTCGGCCGCGTGCCACGACTCGAGGGCGTCGGCCTCCCGCATCAACTGGCTGAACGTCTTGCGCCGCTGGCGGTTGTACTCGAGGACCGCCCGCTGTCGCGCGGCCCGGGAGCGGAGCGTCCGCACCGCGCAGGGGACCTCGCGCAGGCCCAGCGCGCGGGCGCAGGCCAGTCGACGGTGGCCGGAGAGGACTTCCCAGCCCGACGCCTCGGGTGTGACCACCAGGGGGACGAGGATCCCGTGGACCCGGATGCTCTCGACGAGGTCGCGGATCTCCCCGGAGGAGTCGCCGTAAACCGAGAGGCTGAAGGCGTTTGGCTTGAGTTCGTCGGTGGCGATCGGGCGGGTGCCCGTGTGCGTCGTCGCGGTGGGGGGCATGGCCGGGGCGTCCTTGTCCGCGGCGGCCCGTCGTGAAGCCCGGGCGGGGGGCCGCCGATCCATCCGGGATCCGGGGCAGGCTAGCAGAGAGGCCGGACGTCTGTCCAGAACGGATTCGAGGGGGATGCCGTCATCCTGGTATGGACGCGGAAGGCAGAGTCTGGAAAATACCTCGCGCGTCGGGACCAGGAGGGTCCCGTATTCCTCAATCTTGATCGAACTCGCCCTGAAGGTGATCTTCGTAGGGTCCGCTGTGCGGACCAAAATCTCTGTTGCATCGAAGGTTTCAGTTCGCACTACGAAGGTCCGCACAGCGGACCCTACGAACTCCGCACAGCGGACCCTACGGAGGCAAGCGATCGGGGCGATTCTCGGATCACGGTCGGCAAGGAGGCCCCCCGCGCATGTCGTCGTTGCGCCAAGATGTCTCTCATTCCCCGGGGCCGACCGTCGGGTCGAGGGCCCCTGCCCCGGAAGCCCCAGCGACTCCGGTGGCGGAGGGCTTCCTCTCGGTCGTCGTGCCGGCGAAGAACGAGGCGGCGAGCCTGCCCCAGCTCGTGGCGGAGATCGCCGCGGCGCTCCGCCCGCTGCGGGACGCGCGGGGGGCCGGCCGCCCGCTCGGCGGGTTCGAGATCCTGATCGTGGACGACGGGTCGACCGACGAGACGCCGGCCGTCCTGCGGCGGCTGGGCCGCGACTACCCCGAGCTCCGGCCGATTACCCTGGCGACCAACGTGGGCCAGTCGGCGGCGACGGCGGCGGGGTTCCGCGCCGCGCGGGGCGACTGGGTGGCGACCCTGGACGCCGACCTCCAGAACGACCCGGCCGACCTGGCGGTCCTCTGGGAGGCCCTGCCGGGCCACGACGGGGCACTCGGCTGGCGGGTCACGCGACGGGACGTCTGGTCGAAGCGGATGATCAGCAGGTGGGCCAACCGGATCCGCAACGCGGTCCTCGACCAGTCGATCCGCGACACCGGCTGCTCGGTCCGGATCTTCTCGCGCGCGATGGCTTTGCGGCTGCCGATGTTCCACGGGTCGCACCGGTTCCTGGGGCCGCTCCTGCTCCGCGAGGGGTGTCGGCTGATCCAGTTGCCCGTGTCGCACCGGCCGAGGCCTTTCGGGAATTCTCACTACAACCTCTGGAACCGGTCGCTCCGGGTGGTCGCCGACCTCTTCGGCGTGGCCTGGCTGATGCGCCGGCCCGTCCGCTACCAGGTGGTGCCGACGGCGACGGAGGTCCCCTCCTCTCCCCACGCGACGACCCCGACACGTCCCCTCGTCGGCCAGGAGGCCTGAGATCATGATGAGACCCGCGATGCTCTGGCTGATGATCGGCTTCTTGGGCCAGGCACTTTTCACCGCGCGGTTCCTGGTGCAGTGGATCGCCTCGGAGCGGAAGCGGGACTCCGTCATGCCCGTCGCCTTCTGGTGGCTGAGCCTGCTCGGCGGCCTGACGCTGCTCTCGTACGCGAGCTACCGCCAGGACCCGGTCATCATGGTCGGGCAGGCGATGGGGCTGGTCGTCTACGCGAGGAACCTGATGCTGCTGGGCAAGGCCAAGCGTCGGGCCGCGGGGCGACGGCGACGGGTTCCGTCCGGGACGGCCCATGACGGGGCCGGGGCCGCCGGTCCGCATTGGAGAGATCGGGCGGATCGGGCCAGGGATGTTTTGCAAGACGAGGTTTGATCCGACCTCGGGAAATTGACGCGCGCCCCCGTGAACGGAATCTCGGCGCTTGTTAACGACGGTATCGGGCCTGATAACTCGTGCATTCTGACTGACTTGCGGCTCGGTCGCCGTTTTTCGCCGGGGAACGAAAATCCGAGAAAACAGCCCGCTCCAGTTTGTGTTAGGACACGACCGTACCA
>JAFANO010000213.1 GCA_019232645.1 Planctomycetaceae bacterium
CGACGCAGGTTTGGAGGAGGCGTGTCGATTGAGCAAGGATATCACTTCGATCCTGGCTGGCTGGGAATTCGATCCCGACGCCCTGCGGGTCCGGATCGTGGCCGGCGACGACGGTCGCGACAAGATCCAGATGCGGGTGGACCTGGGGCTGTTCCAGATGGAGCTCGCGGGCCGTCCCGACGGCCTCAGACCTGCGGGCTTCGAGTCGCTGCTGGAACTCTACGAGGCCCGCGCCCGCGCCGCGGAGGCGGAGGGCGAGGACTTCTCGCTCGACCCGGAGGTCTGCGTCGCGCTGATGCGCGAGGGGGTGATGTATTATCACCGCTACCTCGCCGCCTTCCACCTCCAGCGGTATGACCTGGTGGCCCGGGACACCGAGCGGAACCTCCGGCTCTTCGCCTTCGTGGTCCAGCACGCGGCACGTCAGCGTGACAAGGTCCAGTTCGACCAGTATCGCCCTTACGTCACGATGATGCGCACCCGGGCGCTGGGCCTCCAGGCCCTGGAGCGGGACGATCATGCCGCCGCGCTGGCGGTGATCGATCGGGGGGTCGAGGGCATCCGGGCCTTCCTTCGCGACTACGACCAGGACGGGCATGAGGCCGAATGCGCCGAGCTCGGCTCCCTGCTCCGATGGCGTCGCGAGGTCGAGCGAGACCGCCCGATCGGCCCGCTCGAGCGGCTCGAGCAGCAGCTCACGCTGGCCATCGCGACGGAGGATTACGAAGAGGCGGCCCGGATCCGCGACCAGCTCCGCCGGCTCCAGGGGGACGGGGTGACCTCGTCCTCGGGCCGCTCCTGACCGATTGCCGGGGGCCGGGTCGCGATTTCTCCACCGTCGCCCCCGGCACTCGCGCGGGGCGGGCTTGATCCTGGGGCGGGTCGGGGCTACACTAATTCTCGTCCGACCTCGGTCGGACACACCTCTGCCATGTTCGACACGGGGTGATCCTTTTGGCGAACCAATGAAAACCCGTTGGGAGCCGATTCACGACCTCCTGGCTTGTCCTTGAAGGTCTAAGGTACCCACTTGAACTGCGGGTTCTCAAAAGCGCTCCGAACGGCATCGCGGTGGAGGTTTTTCCGCCCGTGACCGCTCTCGAACGAAACTTCGAGGGTGGCCGCGGGCTCACTTTTTCCCGGGCGCCCCGGACCGGACCCGAACCTCCCGATGGACATCCGGCCCCAGAAACAGTCCCTCCGCCGCGCGATGGTCGACCGGATCCTGGCCCTCGACCCGGACGATCGGCGCGGCCAGGAGGCCGACTTGGCCGAATGGTTCGCGGTCTTGCCTGGGTTCGAAGAGGCCCGGACCGTCCTGATCTACGTGTCGGCCTTCCCCGAGGAGATCGCGACCGGGCCGATGCTCCTCGGGACGTTAGGACGGGGCAAGAGGCTAGTCTGCCCCCGCGTCGATCGCGCCGAGAGGCGGCTCCGACTCTTCGAGGTGACCGACCCGGAGTTGGACTTGGCGCGCGGGACGCTGGGGATTCCCGAGCCGCGCCGCCGTTGCCTCGAGATCGCTCCCGACCAGGTGGACTGGGTCCTGGTCCCCGGCCTGGCCTTCGACGACCGGGGCTTCCGCCTTGGCCGAGGCGCGGGGCATTACGACCGCCTGCTGCCGACCCTCCGGCCCGACGCCCCGCGTTGGGCGCTGGCGCTCGACTGCCAGTGGGTCGAGGCGCTCCCGGTCGAGCCGCACGACGTGCCCCTCGACGGGATCGTCTTGCCCCGCAAGGGAGCGATTCCCCGGGTGACCACGAGGGCTCGAGCGGAGGTGGGTCCCGACGTGCCCCCGCGGCGGTTCTGATCACGGAGCTTGGACTTCGATCCTCGGGTGCTTGGCGAACGCCCGGAAGGCTCCACCTCGATGTCGCCGGCGGTGACGGGGCCGGCGTCGGCCTTGATCGTGACCGACACTCATGAGGCGTCTCCGGAAAGAAGATCGGAGCGACTTCGTAGCTTCCGACTGTCTCGTCCTCCCCTCTGCACGGCCGATCGCAAGCGAAAACCCGCCCAAGGCCCATCCCGGGGCAAGGGTCCGTCGCACCCTGGCGATCGGTGGACGTTGTCTCTCGGCGGCACCGTCACGGAGACGAGGCCACCCGTTGATTCTCGATGAACGATTCGCGTTGAAGGGTACGTCCGCGAGGTTTATACTACCAGATGTCAGGGGTCTCGGTGCGCCGAGGCTTGGGACGACGAGACCTCACCGTCCCCCGCGACCGAGACCCTTGTCAGGACGGGACAGAGACTGGGGCCGTCGCCCCTCCCGCCGGCTCTTTGGCTCATGGTCGGTTCGGTCCCGTCGAAACACGGTCCCTTCGAAGGTGGATGGGGGAGTGCCTGTTCCAGGCGATTGCGATGGCAAAGCGGCTTTATGTAGGGAATCTTGCCTACTCGGTCACGTCTGACGAGCTTCAGGAGCTCTTCGAGCAGTACGGCAAGGTCACCTCAGCCCAGGTCTTAAATGACCGCGAGACGGGCAGGAGTCGGGGTTTCGGCTTCGTGGAGATGGACAATGACGCGGAAGCGGAGACCGCGATTGAGCACCTTGACGGCAACGATCACCTGGGACGCCGGCTGACGGTCAACGAGGCGAGGCCCCGGACACCCGGAGGCGGAGGCGGCCTCCGTGGCGGCGGTGGAGGTTATGGCGGCGGCGGTTACGGCGGTGGGGGCGGTGGCTACGGCGGGGCTGGTTACAGGGGCGGTGTTGGTGGCCATGAGCGCCGTGGCGGCGGCTACGATCGGGGTGGCGACTACTGATCGATCGAACGGCCCCCCAGCCCCCGAGGTTCCCGATAAGGACCACTGGGGCCCTCGATCGCGCGGCCATCCGGGGCCGTTCGTCGCGCCTCGGCACCGTCACGGCGAGCTTGACCTGATCAGCCTCCCAAGGAACCTTCCATGCCCGACGACCAGATCCATCGGCGCGAACTCCGCGATCGAATCGAGGCCGTCCTCGACCAGCATATCAGGCCCGGCCTGCACGCCGACGGCGGCGGTGTTGAGGTGGTCGACATCGACGACGATCATATCGTGCAGGTCCGGATGCAGGGGGCCTGCCAGGGTTGCCCCTCCTCGATCATGACCCTGACGATGGGGATCGAGGCTACCTTGAAGACGCTCATCCCCGAGATCCGCTTCCTGGAGGCTGTCCCCTGAGGAACCGAGGACTCGTCCCGGCGAGGGCGAGGGAGATTGGGGACGTTTGACCTCGTCCTGCCGTCCTGCCGTCCTGCCGCATCCGCCCCCTTGCCCGAGCCGAGGCGCCTCCCATACTTGCGATGGATGATCCCTGGGTCTGGCCCCGCGCGGTTTACGTCCACATCCCGTTCTGTGCGCACAAGTGCGGGTATTGCGACTTCGCCTCGCTGGCGGGCGTGGATCACCTGGCCGACCGCTACCTCGCGGCCCTGGAGCGCGAGATGGCGATGCAAGGAATGCCGCGCGAGGTGGACACGATCTTCATCGGCGGTGGCACGCCGACCCGACTCGATGCCCGAGGGCTCGGGCGGCTGGTCGCGATGGTCC
>JAFANO010000272.1 GCA_019232645.1 Planctomycetaceae bacterium
TTCCTCGGCATGACGCGGGTGTCCTCGGACGGGGTGTCCTCCTCGGGGAGCACGATCCCTAGGAAAACCTTAACTTTAGGGCGGATGGCCCGCCCCGTCAAGCTCAGTTGAGCGGGATCGTCTCGACGATCCGAGGGCAGTCGGGCAGCGAGCTCAGGAAGGTGCCGCCGTAGGTCTTGGTCAGGAGCCTGGGATCGAGGATGACGACGATGCCGCGGTCGGCCTGCGACCGGATCAGGCGGCCGAACCCCTGCTTGAGCCGCAGGACGGCCTCGGGCACCTGGTACTCGACGAACGGGTTGCCGCCACGCTGGCGGATCGCCTCCAGGCGGGCCTCGAGCAGGGGGTGCGACGGGACTCGGAACGGCAGCCGGACGATGATCACGTTCGAGAGGGTCTCGCCGGGGATGTCGACCCCCTGCCAGAAGCTCTCGGCCCCGAACAGCACGCTGTTGACGTCGGCCTTGAACGCCTCGACCATCTTCGCGCGGGGCAGGCCGTCGCTCTGCGCCAGCAGCGCGATGTTGTGGCGGACGAACCAGGGCGTCAGCGCGCGGACGGCGGCCTCCATCATCCGGTACGACGTGAACAGGACGAACGCCTTGCCCTGGGTCTTCTCCAGGTAGTGCGGGATCGCCCGGATCGCCTGCCGCTCGTACTCGTCGGCCTGTTCCGAGGGGTCGGGCAGGTTCCGGGGCAGGTGGATCTCGACCTGGCGGGAGTAGTCGAACGGGCTGCCCAGTTGCAGGGTCGTGCACGCGGTCAGGCCGAGCCGGGCCTTGCAGTAGTCGAACCGCGGCGGCGTCCCGACGCTCAGCGTGGCCGAGGTCAGCACGCAGGTCGGCACGCGCTCGAAGAGCTCGCGGCGGAGGGTCGGCCCGACGTCGAGCGGGGCACACGACAGGGTGACCCGCCGCCCCGCCGGCTCGACCTCGATCCAGTAGACGCTGTCGGCGACCTCCTGGCCGAGCCACGAGTCGAGCGACGCCGCCAGGCCGTCGCAGCGGTCCTGGGCGGCGAGCAGCTCGACCCGCTGCTCCGGCTCGCCGATCGCCTCGGCCCCCCGGCCGATCGCGGCCGAGAGCTTGCGCAGCTCCTCGGCGAGCGTGTCGGGCCAGCCCATCGGCCTGCGGAGCCGGCCGTTGGGGGCGCCGTGCCGCGCCTGCCAGTCGGCGACGCCCGCGAAGAACTCGCGTGCCACCAACCGGGTGCGCTGCGCCTGGTCCCTGGCCTCGGCGAGCCGGTGATAGACGAGCAGGCCCTTGCCCAAGCGGTCGTTGTAGAGCCTGGTCAGCGTGTACTCGACCTGGCCGCTGGTGAGCTTCAGCCCGAGATGCGCGCCGGCGACCTCCTCGAGCGTGTGCGCCTCGTCGAAGATCGCGACCTCGTAGTCGGGCAGCAGGCTCGCCCCGGCCCCGCGCAGGGCCAGGTCGGTCATGAACAGCGCGTGATTGACGACGAGGATGTTGGCCGACCACATCCGCCGCCGCGCCCGGAAGTAGAAGCACTCCTTGTAGCGGGGGCAGTTCTTCCCCAGGCAGTTGCCGTTCTCGCTGGCGATGGCCTCCCAGACGCTCGGCAGGGGGCGGAGGTCGAGGTCGGACCGGGTCCCGTCGCCGGTCCGGCCGGCCCAGAGGCGGATCTGCGCGAGCTGGTCGAACTCCTCGGGGTCCTGGAACGTCGCCCCTGCCCGGGCCAAGGCGGCGTCGAGCCGGCGGAGGCTGATGTAGTTGCCCCGCCCCTTGACCAGCACCGCCGTGAACTCCTGCGGCATCACGGCGCGGAGGAAGGGAAGGTCCTTCTGGAGCAGTTGCTCCTGGAGGCTGATCGTGTGCGTCGAGACGACGACCTTCCTCGTCGACTCGGCCGCCGTCAGGATCGCCGGCACGAGGTAGGCGAAGCTCTTACCCACGCCGGTCCCCGCCTCGACCATCAGGTGCGACCGCGACTCGATGGCGTGGGCGACCGCCTTGGCCATCTTGAGCTGTTGGGGCCGGGCCTCGTAGCTCGGCAGGCGGCGGGCGATGGCGCCGTCGGGACCAAGGACCTTGACGGGATCGAGCTTCGACATCCGACCATCCTTGAAGCACCGATCGCTCACTCGAGTTGACGGGAGACACCCCCACCCCGGGCCCGTTGCGGGGGAAGACGCGTCGTCACATGCGTCCCGCAGGACATCATACGCCGGGCCCGAGGATCGGGAATGCCGAATCTCGGCGTCGAGACCGTCCCGGTCACATACCACATCCGGAGCCTTCCATGCTCGAGGATTTCGAGCCGGCCGGGCACCGCAAGGCCTCGGTCGCCATCGGATCTGCACTACAAAACGACCGCGTCGCCCTGATTCTTGAACCAGTTCCGGAGGC
>JAFANO010000323.1 GCA_019232645.1 Planctomycetaceae bacterium
GCGGCCCTGCTTGAGTTCCTCAAGCCCATCGACCTCGACGTCAACAGCGTGGACTACAGCCGCGACCTGACGACCAACCGTTCGAGGGTTGTCGTCGACGTGATGCTCGCCAGCGGCGCGCTGGAGGAACCGCTGATGCGGCGGCTCGAGTCGCTGCCCGGCTTGCGTCGCGTCAAGGTTCAACGGCCCGACTCCTGACCGGGCCGGAGGCCCGCTCGGCGCGGCACCGATCCCCGGCGATGTCGAGGATTGGTGCGGGAGGGGATCCTCCAGGAGGCGGGCCTCATATGTATTGCAGAGATTTTGTGTACCCTGTCCTGCGCTTGAAATTGAGATTGCGGATTTCAAATTCGAGATTGCGGATTTCAAATTCGAGATCTCGATAGGAGTTACGAAGCTGGGATGCTGGGCAATCACATGAACCTAAAATCATGCGAATTTTCGGCTGAATCTTGCCCAGAATACCAACTGCGTAACTCCTACTCGAATTTGAAATCCGCAATCTCGAATTTGAAATCCGCAATCTCGAATTTGAAATCCGCAATCTCAATTTCAAGCGCCGGACAGGGTACACAAAATCTCTGCAATACGTATGAGGCCCGCCTCCTGGAGGATCCCCTCCCGCACCAATCCTCGACATCGCCGGGGATCGGTGCCGCGCCGAGCGGGCCTCCGGCCCGGTCAGGAGTCGGGCCGCTGCACCTTGACGCGACGCAAGCCGGGCAGCGACTCGAGCCGCCGCATCAGCGGTTCCTCCAGCGCGCCGCTGGCGAGCATCACGTCGACGATAACCCTCGAACGGTTGGTCGTCAGGTCGCGGCTGTAGTCCACGCTGTTGACGTCGAGGTCGATGGGCTTGAGGAACTCAAGCAGGGCCGCCCGACTCAGGAAGTCCCCCTGCAGGTCCATGCGGACGCGGATCTGGACGCGCCGCTGCCGCGGGCCTTCGATCAACTGACGGAGCACCTCCAGCGCGAAGAGCGCGACCAGAGTGACCATCCCCGCCAGGATGAACAGCCCACCCCCCGCCGCCAGGCCGATGGCGGCCACCAGCCAGAGGCTCGCCGCGGTGGTCAGCCCCTGGACCTTCATGCCTGAGTGCAGGATCACCCCGCCGCCCAGGAACCCGATGCCCACGACGACGTTCGAAGCGATCCGGCTCACGTCGGCGCGCAGGATCGCGTGATTCGGGTAATGCTGAAAGAAGACGAACTGCGTCGAGACCAGCATGAACGTCGCCGAGGCCAGCGCCACGAGCAGGTGGGTCCGGAGCCCGGCGGAGTGGTCGCGAAGCAACCGCTCGAAGCCGATGGCGGAGCCCAGGACGACCGCCACGCCCAGCCTCAGCAACAGTTGGGTTTCGCTGATCCCCATCGTCGTGTTGGGAAAGCCGGTCTCCCTGAAGGGAAGAAACGACGTCCGCGCGGCGGACCACCCCAGGCGGGGGCATGATCCGTCGCGCGGCACTCATGTCGTGCGATCCGGGGCGATCAATCGAGCGAGACCGTCACCGTCTTGACCTCGGTGTAGGCATCGAGCCCCCGTTCCCCGAGCTCCCGGCCGATGCCGCTCCGCTTGTACCCGCCGAAGGGGGCGCCGGCGTCGAAGACGTCGTAGCAGTTGACCCAGACGGTCCCGGCGTGGAGGCGCCTGGCGATCGCGTGCGCCTTGGCGATGTCGCGGGTCCAGACGGCGGCCGCCAGGCCGTATTCGGTCATGTGCCCCCGCTCGACCACCTCGTCGATATCGCTGAACCTCAGGACCGACAGGACCGGCCCGAAGATCTCCTCGCGGGCGATCGCCATCTCGTCCTTGACGTTGTCGAAGATCGTCGGCTTGATGAAGTAGCCCTTGTCGCCATGCCGCTCGCCGCCGGCGACGAGCCGGGCCCCCTCCGACTTGCCCTTCTCGATGTACGACATGATCCTGTCGAACTGGGTCTTGTCGACCTGCGGTCCCTGCTCGGTCGCCGGGTCGAACGGATTGCCCAGCTTGCGGGCCTTGACAATCGCGGCCAGCTTCTCGACGACCTCGTCGTGGGCCTTGTCCTGCACGAACAGCCGGCTCCCGGCGCAGCAGCATTGCCCCTGGTTGAAGTAGAGCCCGAACAGGGACCCGTGCACGGCGGCCTCCATGTCGGCATCGGCGAAGACGATATTCGGGCTCTTGCCGCCGAGCTCGAAGGTGATCCGCTTGAGCGTGGCCGCGGCATCCTTCATGATGACATGCCCGACCTCGGTCGAGCCGGTGAACGCGATCTTTTCGACCTCCGGATGCGCCACCAGGGCCGCGCCGGCGGTCGGGCCGAAGCCGGGGACGATATTGATCACGCCGGGCGGATAGCCCGCCTCGAGCGCCAGCTCGCCCATCCGGAGCGCCGTCAGGGGGGTCTGCTCGGCCGGCTTGAGGACGACGGTGCAGCCCATGGCCAGCGCCGGCCCCCACTTCCAGGCGACCATCAGCATCGGGAAGTTCCAGGGGATGATCTGCCCGGCGACGCCGACCGGCTCGCGCCAGGTGTAGCAGAAGTAGTTACCCCGGATCGGGATGGTCTGGCCGTGGATCTTGTCGGCCCAGCCGGCGTAGTAGCGGAAGCAGTCGATCACCAGCGGGAGGTCGGCGGTGCGGCTCTCGTTGATCGGCTTGCCGTTGTCGAGGCTCTCGAGCTCGGCCAGCTCGTCCTTATTCTCTTCGATCAGGTCGGCGAGCCGAGACATCAGGTGGCCGCGATCGCGGGCGTCCATCTTGCGCCAGGCGCCCCGTTGGTCGTCGAATGCCCTGCGCGCGGCCTTGACCGCCAGGTCAATGTCCGCGGCATCCCCCTCGGCCACCTCGGCGATGACCTCCTCGGTCGCCGGGTTGACCGTCGCGAAGGTCTTGCCGCTGACGCTGTCGCGCCACTGGCCGTCGATCAGCAGCTTGGTCTGCAACGCGCGGCGCGTCTTGAGGCGAGGCTCAGTGACTGTCGCCATGGTCGCACTCCCTCCAATTGCACGGAGAAACGGCAGATTTGCCCTTGAAGGCAGAGAGTGGAGGGTCTCCATTCATCTTACCTTCAACCTTCATCCTAACGAACGACACTCTCAGATCACAAGGGATGCGCCGGCGCTCATTCGTCGGACGGTTCCTGCGAAGGGGCAGGGCGGGCGGAGGTTCGCGGCGATGTCCGGTGAACGGCTACCGGTCACGGGGGGCCAGGCAGTTCACTCGCCGGGGTTGGGTTCTCCCCGAAGTATCCGGTCCAGGCCAGGTCGAGTGTTTCTTCGTTCAGTTGCAGGGGGAGCTCCCGGTACCGGCAGATGTCGCGGACGCGGTCGATCAGGTCGCGCGGCTCGCAACTGCGCAACTCGCGCCGATCACGATGGTAGAGGGCGAGCAGCCGATCCAAGAGGCCGGGCGGGACCTCGGCGCCGAGGCGACCCGCGTGGCGCCGGAAGATCTCGGCGTAACGTTCGGGCGAGGGGGGACCGAGTCTGAGCCGGTAGCCCATCCGGCGCAGGAAGGCCGCGTCGGTCACGTCCGCCGGATCGAGATTGGTGGCGATGATCAGGGAGAGAAGGAAGGGTACCTGGATTTTCTGGCCGGTGTGTAAGGTGAGATAGTCAAACTGGTGCTCCATCGGGATGATCCATCGATTCAGGAGCAGATGGGGCTCAATCCGCTGTCGGCCGAAGTCGTCGATCAGGAACGTGCCACCGTTGGCCTTCACGTGGAGCGGCGCCTCGTAATAGCGCAGGGAAGGGCTGTAGGCCAGATCGAAGGACTCGAGCGTCAGCTCGCCACCAGCGACGATCAAGGGCCGACGAACCCGCACCCAGCGCTGGTCGATCGCCCGGGACTGGTCGGGGGATACGTCGACGGCGTGGTGGACCTGGGCGTCGAAGATGCGGATGATGGTGCTCTCGATCCCGATACAATGTGGGATCCAGAGATGAGCCTGGAGCGCGTTATGGAGGGCGCGGCCGAGACTGGTCTTGCCGTTCCCGGGGGGACCGTGGAGGAAGAGACTACGCCCCGAGGAAATCGCCAGGCCGGCGCGCAGCCGGGACTCTTCCGGGAGCACGAGATCCGCGAGGGCATCCGCCACGTGCCGCGGGCCGACCGCCGGTGCTCGGGCGACCTGCCACTCGATCATCGCCGTGTAGGACTCGAGCGACACCGGTGCGGGGCCGACGTAGCCGGAGACCTCGAGCAGTCGTCCCGCCCGTTCCCGGCCGCGCGCCAAGATCGCATATCGGTAGCCGAACGGCCCCGAGGTGCCGATGACCTCCAGCAGGTGATCCGCCCTCTGCTGCTCCAGCAGCTCGCTGACCAGCGCCAGGGGCAGGCAGAGCCGGCGCGCGGCCCACTCCGTGGTGAACTGAGGGACGGTATACGCCGCCTTGAGTGCCAGGTCGCTCAGGACCGAGGGGGACACACCGGCGTCGTGCATGTCCGCCAGCACCTTCGGCGCGAACGCATCGCCGAGTGGGATCATCCTGGGCAAGTGGGGCATGTCGGAAGGATTCGTCTCAGCGTCAACACTCATCGATCTGCATGCCCCCCTCTGATTGGTCCTTCGCATCGAAGCGAGACTCAAGCCAAGAGGTCCTCACGACCCCGGCCTCAGCCGATTACGGCCTTGGATCCTGGTTGAGGAACTTAAATAATTCGGGCGTAACTCCAGCCTTCCACCTTCCCTCTGAGGGCGCAGGTAGCTGTTTTTCAATGCTTTAGGATTTCGACCTTGGTCGACGGGGCTTCAAAACGGCCCTCTTCCTGCGGTATGTTCCAGGATGTCTTGGGTCCCGGCACACACCACAGGGAAGAGGAGCCAGAATCATGCTTACGCCCACCGTTGCCGCCGTCAAGTTCGATCTCCCGTTGACCCCCGAGCAACAGGCTTGCTCGACGAAGATCGACCAAGGGCTCAAGACATTCTGGAACGTGGTCGAACGCATGCAACACGCCGCCGACCAGCATCAACCGATTCACCAGGTCGAGGAGATCATCTTTCGGGATCTCTTGGTGATCGGCCGCTGGTTGCTCCAGGCATTTCTCGACATGGCCGGTACCGGGGACGTGGGTCCGACCCTCACCGTGGCCGGTGATTGCCCCTCGGACCCGGACCAGGAACTGCCCCGGCTGGATCGACCCCGCAAGCGTCCCTATCTGTCGATCTTCGACGAGATCGCCATCGAGCGGACTTGCTACGGCCACGACCGAGTCGAAGCCGCCCCCTTGGACGCCCAACTCCACCTGCCGCAGCGCCAGTATTCGTACTTGCTCCAGCAGTGGCTGGGGGCGTTCGTGGTCGACGATGCTCACGCCGAGGCGATCCGGAAACTGGGGACGATCCTCGGCCTGGAGATCACGGTCAAAGCGTCGGAGGATCTCAACCGGGAGCAGGCCAGCGATGTCGAAGTGTTTCAAGACCGCCTTCCCGTTCCGGACGCCGCCGCGGAAGGACCGCTCTTGGTGGTGACGGCCGATTGCAAGGGGGTGCCCCTGGTGCGCAAGGCGCTACCAGGGCCGGACGAGGCGACCGACACCCCACTCCCAGCCCTGGCGAACCAGCGTCGTGGCAAGGGCGAGAAGGCGAACCAGAAGAAGATGGCGGCGGTGGGTGCGGTTTATACGATCGAGCCGTTCGTGCGCAAGGCCGACGATGTGATCGAGGAAGTGATGCGGAAGAAGGCCCGTGAGCGTCGCCCCCGTCCGCAGAACAAACGGGTGCGTGCGGAATTGCTGGTGGGCAAGGTGGCGTTGTTCCTCTGGTTGGCGGATGAGGTGATCCGCCGCAATCCTCAAGGGAGCAAGCCCGTGATCTTCCTCTCGGATGGGGAGCGGGCGCTGCATGACCGGCAGGGCGAGTATCTCCCGAAGAACACGGTCTGTATCTTGGATCTGTTTCATGTCATGGAACGGTTGTGGAAGGTGGCCTGGTGTTTCTTTGAGGAGAAGACCCAGAAGCGCGAGGCGCATCAGTGGGTGGAAGAACGTCTCAAGCGGTTGCTGGAGGGGAAAGTGGACTCGGTGATCCGTGGGATACGCTACCAGGCCACCCAGCGTGGTTTGAAGGGACAGAAGCGGAAACCCGTGCAGGATGCGGCGGAGTATTTCGAGGGGAATCGGGATCGGATGAAGTACGACGAATACTTGGCGTCGGGTTATCCGATCGGCAGTGGAGTGGTCGAGGGAGCGTGTCGGCATCTGGTCAAGGATCGCATGGAGCGGACGGGGATGCGCTGGCTGCCGTCCGGCGCCCAGGCGATGCTGGACCTACGAGCCACCTACCTCAACGGCGAGTGGGACGCCTTCTGGAACTTCCATGTGTTACAGGAAGATCAACGGCTCTATGGCAAAATACGGGAAGCTGGGTGAGCTCAATCCAGTAGTTACACCCAATCCAATTGAGGACCTCGAATGAGTACCATTCAAGAGGCAGCCATCCTGAGCAAGCTTCGCTCGCGGGGTTACTGGCGCGTCGTGATCCGGCCGACGACGTTCCAGGAGAAACGGATTGCGCTGATTTGCGATCTCTTGCCGATCATCGATCGGAATTCCGTCCAGTACCGGGGATGGGACTATCCCCACGTTGATCATTCGCGCCCGCCGCTGAGGGGGGCCGACTGGGTCGGGCAGGAGTACGACTGCGAGGATCAGATCGAAGTCTGGCGCTTCTACCAGAGTGGCCTGTTCCTTCATTATCTCGCGATCGCGGGAGACTGGAGAGATCTGTCGTCGTTCCGGCCCGCGGAATCCGGATGGGCTCCCCTGCGTGACATCGACTATCTGGATACGATCTATACTCGACTTTTGCCC
>JAFANO010000419.1 GCA_019232645.1 Planctomycetaceae bacterium
CTTCGGACCCTCGCCGTAGGCGACCTCCGTGACTGCCGAGGTACAGGGCTTGCCATCGGCCATCGGCAGGAGTCGCATCCCGATCAGGGCGTTGATCAAGGTGCTCTTGCCGCACCCCGCCCCGCCGAGCAACGCGATGGGGACCTCCGGGCGTCTCTCGCCCTCCTGCAGTATCTCCAGGAGGTCGGAATCCCAATGGGGCCAGAGTTGGAGAAGGCGCTCATTGCCGGACTCGGCGATCGCTGACCCCAGCTCGCGCCGGACCTCGGCGATGCGCTCGAAGATCAGGTGTGGGTCCCACGTTCTCTCTCTCATGATGGATCTTCAGCTCGTTCCAGGAGTTCGGCCAGGTCGTAGTTCACGCTCGTCGCTCCGAAGTCCGGTTCGCGCTGGAACGGGCGGCAAACATACTTCGGAACTCCCTTCCCGTCAGAGTCTAGCTCCACAATCGCCAAGATGAAGTCATCGGGTTTATTCAAGCCCACGAGAATCTCGTTTTTCGTCACCGTGACGGTCTTTGCACCCTGCACCCGCCCCTTGACCTCGATCAGCAGCAGCCGCCCGCCTCCGGCGACGGACGATTCCACGTCGTAGCCGCATTTCGAAGCGCTCACGTCGCGTGGCTGGTGGCCGAGCCGTCGCTCAGCCTCCATGACGGCCTCCATCGCGATCCGCTCGACCCGAGCCGTCTCGCGGGCGAAGGCGTCCGGCGTCTCCGTCCGCTGCCCCCCGAGCCGCTCCAGCAATCCCGACGGGACCACCAACGCCCCGCCGATGAGCACGGGCGGCTGGGGGGAGAGCCGCCGCTCCTGCTCCAGTTCCGTCAGCCGCTTCTGGAGCCGCGCCTCCAGCTCGTCGGCCCGCTGCCGGGCTTTCGCCGAGTTGATCCGCGAGTTCTCCTTGCCCGCCTGCTCCTGGGTCCTGAGCGTCTGGGCGCGGTGGTCCCAATGGTTGATCTCCTTGGTCAGCCGCTCCTTGACCGCGGCCAGCGTCTTGACGATCTGCTCCTCCTTGCACTTGCGGACCTCGTCGAGATGCCCCGGAACGAGCGACGCGACCGCGAAGGTGAGGACCTTGTCCTGGAGACCTTCCGACAACCAGGGCTGCTCCAGATGCGGCCCGACGAGTCGTCGCTCCTCTTCCGTCGCGGGCCGGTAATCCAGGTAGGGCGCAGATCCGGCCGGGCGGGCGACGCCGGTCGAATCGATCTCGACGAACTGGAGCCGACGGGAGACCACCCGCCGGGCGCCGCTTCGATCCGTCCGGCCGTCCTGGATCGAGTGTTCCAGGTAGAACAGCACGCGGACGTCCTCCCCGGCGTCGGCCGGGTCCACCAGCACAGCCCCCCGCTTCAGGAGGTCGCGGTGCCGCTCCAGCACGATGTCGATCGTCGAATCCAGCAGCGGGTTACCGGGGCAGACGAACTCGGCCAGCGGCTTCCCTGGGACGCTGATCAGCTCCTTGTCGAACGTGATCCGCTCGTAACGGGCCAGGACCGGCCTGCCGATCCCGATCTGGCGGTCCCGGTTGCGGATGACCGCGGGGACGTGGGTGATCTCGAACCGCCTCGGCTCGCGCCCCTTGAGGCTCCCGCCCAGCATAGCGAACGCCTCGCGGAAGAACGAGGCGATGAAGTGCGGCTGGAGGCGGCGGGCCTCCGCCCGCTCCATGTCCTCGCGGATCTGCTGGACCTTGCGGGCGTCCATGGCGTCGCGGGCCAGGGCCCGCTCCTCCAGCAGCGCGCGGAGGTGCTGGCGGTCAAGGGCGCGATCGACGACCTGGTTCAGCCTGGCCCGAACCTCGGGCCGGTCGCCGTAGCGGATCGCCTCCAGGATCAGGTCACGAAGCGGCCGGTTGTCGAAGGTGACCTTGCCGAGCACGTCGAACACCTGGCCGCCGAGCGCTGCGCGTTCCTCGTCGAGCTTTTCCAGCAGGCGGAAGTAGACCTCGCCCTCGCGGGTGTCGCGGGCGACGAGATTCCAGAGGTGGCACACCTCGGTCTGGCCGATGCGGTGGATGCGGCCGAAGCGCTGCTCGAGCCGGTTGGGGTTCCACGGCAGGTCATAGTTGACCATCAGGTGGGCGCGCTGCAGGTTGATGCCTTCGCCGGCCGCGTCGGTGGCGACCAGGATCTCGACGT
>JAFANO010000528.1 GCA_019232645.1 Planctomycetaceae bacterium
GGCCTCGCTCGTGCACACGACCACCGGGATGACGCGCGACCGGGGATCTGCCTTGATCCGTCGGCAGAGGTCGAAGCCGCTGTCGCCGGGCAGGCGGAGGTCGCTGAGGACCAGGTCGATCCCGCCCGCCATCAGCCGCGCGAATCCACGCTCGGAATCGGGCACGATCTCCGCGTCGAAGCCCGCGCCCTCCAGGATGAATGCGAGCTGCTGGGCCTGGGTGGGGCTGTCCTCGACGACGATCACGCGGGGCATTCGCTCGTCCTCAACGCTGGCGCGAAGGTGCCATCCACGATCCGTCCCTTAAGAGGCATCCGACAATATTGGCTCGAACCTCGACAATCAGGCCGTTCGAGCTCAGAAAGTGAGAGCCCCTTAGGACTGGTCGACGGCGAGCCGGGACCCTAGGACTGGAATCCTCATCTCCTTGAATCGCAATGGACCTATAAGAAAGTCATATGAGCATTCAATATGATTTTTCACGTGATTCCATTTGGATGCTGAATCGTCGGCGTTTTTCACTCTGGCATCTTAGCCACTATACTCACTGCGTCACTTCGAGTGGACCCTAAATCATGGACCACTCAGGCGGCCTGTACTGCTCAGGGCTTGGCTCATGCTCGGTGATGAGTGGAGAGTCATCTCGGGTGGCATACTACGCCCTCCACAAAAGTCGCCGGCAAATCACCCCAACAGGCTTATTGCCACAGACTTGTGGTAGAATGAGCGATTTGCGGTGCGCCAGACAGATGGACCTTGAGAAATCCCGGAAAATAAGCCGTTCTCCGGTGCCATATCGTTGTCACCGTGGACGGCGTAGGGTGGCATGTCTACGGAGATGAGGGCCTGTTTGCAATCCTTCGGCCCATCAGCGTGCCATTTCGGCAGCTTTGGCTCCAACTCCAGCGATTTCGCCGCTCAAGACGAAAGTGGTCCCACCGGCAAGACCTCCGCTCGCCGATGGGGTGCTGTCGAAGTCTCTAACGTAACGCGGCCATCATTCCCAGTGCTTCAGCCCTTCAACCTGAACTCATGCATCTCCATCGCCGTTTCCATAGGAGTCGTTATGGACGATCGTGCCTTCGACTGCCCCGACGGGGGCAGGGCAAGAGATACGATTGCGGGCGCTGACTCCGCGGCCGGGTCCAGTCGTCGCCCCAGCCACTGGAGACGGGTTATCGTCGCGTCGGATAGTAGAAGTACCCGCCGGTGGCCGGGTTGTAGTAGAGCGGATAGCGGTTGCCGTCGCCCGGCTCGTAATACTGGTCCGTCAGGTAGGGAGCTGAGGTGGTCTGGGTCGTATTCGTCGTCGGGGCGTAGGAGTAGCCGCTGGAGTAGGTGGAGTACGGGTACGAATACGCGTAGGAGCCCTGGGATGGGTATCCGTAACCTCCATAACCACCGTAACCATAACCTCCGCCATAGCCGTATCCGGGGCCGTAATAGCCCCCGCCGAAGAACGGCCAGAAGCCGTACCCGCCGTAGAATGGGTAATAGCCGTACCCGCCTCTGTAACCGCCATAGCCGCCATTGTAGTATCCGCCATGATGTCCACCCCACCCGCCGTATCCACCACCGCCTCCCATGTGCCCGCCGCCACCACCGCCGTGCCCGCCACCCCCACCACCCCCACCTCGCGCGAAGGCCGAGGAGGCGGAGGCGACCACGACTGCCATCGCCAATGCCATCGCGCGCGCACCCTTCGGGGCGATTCCGATCAATCGATTCATCGCTGCTCTCCTTGAGGTCTCTCCATACTCTCCGGGTCCCGGAACCTGGATTCAGGCCGCTCCCGGATTTCCCTTCTACGACGCGGGGGCGCGTATTGATCGTTTTGAAGTCCCGGACGGGGACGAATTTTTTTCACCAAATCGTTGGATTCCTGGGCAGACGAGCACGGAAGAGCTTGTCGTGGGTCGCGGTGACGGCCCGCTCGTGATTCAATCGAGGTTCACTGGTGAAGTTGACGCGACGAATGATGCCCCGACCCCCCACTCAACCCTTCCCCTGGCAAAGGGGGGCCTTACACCCGCGGCCGGTGGGAGCCTCGCGAGTCGCTTGACGCCCCTCCCTGGGTCTCGCTACCATGTCGCCCGTGAGCGGGCCATCTCTGTCGTCAGGAAAGATTGTGAGCATTGTTCCCGACGGTCCGATATTAGGGCTGAGGAGGGCAGGGGCTGCCGACCCGGCGTCGGCCGTCGCCTGCCCGACGGCCGCGAGGCGGACAAGGGGCGAATGCCGATGGATCGAGGGCGACGGGGACGAACCCGCGCGGAGGTCGTGCCCGCGCATGCGCACCTGGTGGGCATCGCGGGACGGGGCATGTCGGGTCTGGCCCAGATGCTCGTGCGGCGCGGTGTGAAAGTGACCGGTTCCGAACGGGACGTGGGCCCGATCGTCGACCGGCTCAGGCGACTCGGCGTGCGGGTCCACGCCGGGCACGCACCGCCGGCCTGGCCCCGCGCCGCGGGGTGGCTGATCTGCGCCCCCGAGATCGGCCGGGCCCACCCCGATCGCCTTGTCGCCGACCGGCTCGGGATCGCGCGGGGTTCGCCGCTCCGCTGGCTCAAACATCTGAATCCGCCGTGCATCGGGCTCGCCGTGGCGGGCCGGCGCGACGCTGGCGCCGCCTCGGCGATGATCGGGTGGACGCTGGTGCGTGCGGGCCTCGACCCCACGGTCGTCCTGGGGAGGGCTGTCCCCCAGCTCGGGGGCTGGGCGCGCCTGGGCTCGGGATCGCACTTCGTCGTCGAGGCGATCGCGGGTCCCGACGGCCTCGGGCCGCTGGGCCCCGCGGTGGCCGTCCTCCTGGACGTCCCGCCGGGGATAGGGTCCGGTCCCGCCGCGACGGCCGAGGCGCTTCGGCAGTTCGCGGCCTCGGTCCCTCCCGCGGGGCTGATCGTGGCCCGCGAGGGGAGCGGACGGGTCGAGGAGGCCCTCCGGGGCCTGGCGACGACGGTGGAGCGGATCGCGCTCGAGCGCGGGAGCGACTGGTGGGGCGCCGACCTCCGCGAGGAGCGAGGCCGGTTCCGGTTCCGGGTGTTCCGCAGGGGCCGGTTCGCCGTCGAGATCCGGCTCCAGGTGCCGGGCCTGCGCAACGTCCGCAGCGCCCTGGCCGCGGTCGCCGCCTGCAACCGGCTGGCGTTGCCGACAGCGGACATCAAACAGGGCCTGGAGGAGTTTGACGGCCTTTCGCGCGATTTCGAGTCCCGCGGGAGCTACCGAGGTGTTACTCTGATAGACGACGAGTGCCAGGACGCGTCGGCGGTCTCCGAGACGTTGGCCATCGGGCGGCAGGTCTTCGGTGCTCGACGCCTTTGGGCGGTCTTCCTCCCCGCGGGGGTGGGGATCGCCCCCGAGGACGTCGGCCCCCTGCTCGCCGCGCTCGCGGTCGCCGACCACGTCTTGGTCACCGAGGGCCGCCCGACCGCGGCTTCGGACCGGGGCGCGAGCGGGAGCCGGTCGCTCGTCCGCTCCCTGCTGGAAGCGGGGGTCCGGGCACGCTGGATGGCGAGTCTCGACGATGCGATCTCTGACCTGGACCGGCATCTCGAACCCGGCGATGTGCTGTTGACGGTCGGGGCCGGTGACGTGGGGACGATAGCCGATGCATTCATTCGACGACTTTCGCGACATCGTCAAGGCCGATGAGCCGCTGGCCCCCCATCTCTGGTTCCGGCTCGGCGGGCCGGCCGCGTTCCTGGCGCGACCCCGGACGCTCGACGAGCTGGTCGGGCTGCTCCGGCGCTGTCGCGACGAGTCGATCCCTTTCAAGGTCCTGGGCGGCGGGTCGAACGTCCTGGTCCGCGACGAGGGGGTCAAGGCCCTTGTCCTCCACCTGGAGAGCCCCGCGTTCTCCGACGTCACGATCCGCGACGGCCGGATTGAGGCCGGCGCGGCCGTGCCGCTGACGGCCTTGATCTCGCAATCGACCCGCGCCGGGCTGGCGGGCCTGGAGTTCCTGACCGGGATCCCCGGCACGGTCGGCGGCGCCCTCCTGGGCAACGCGGGCGACCGCCAGGTTTCGATCGGCCAACTCGTCGATCGCGTCACCGTCATCGACGCCGCCGTCGAGATCAAGGTGCGCGATCGCGACGACCTCCGCTTCGCCGATCGCGAGTCGAACCTCGATGAGCTCGTGATCCTCTCGGCCGAATTCGCCCTGGAGCGGGCCAACCCCGAAGTGGTCGTTCGCAGGATGCGGCGGATCTGGATCGTCAAGAAGGAGAACCAACCTTACGGGCATCAGTCGTCCGGCTGCATCTTCAAGAACCCCACCACCGACCTCAGCGCCGGGATGCTGATCGAGCAAGCCGGGCTCAAGGGGACCCGGTTCGGGGGCGCCGAGGTCTCCGACCGGCACGCCAACTTCATCGTCGCCCAGCCCGGCGCATCCACCTCCGACGTCCTCCACCTGATTGACCAGATCCGCCAGCGCGTCTGGCAGCAATTCGGCTACGAGCTGGAGCTCCAAATCCAGATCTGGTGACGGCCTCGTGTCGGCCGTCGCGGGGATACCGGCGGTCCGATCCCGGGCCTCGGTCCGAGGATGTCGCGGCACCCGGCCCTTTCAAATCCGGTGGAGTGTCACGGGAAGAGGCCGATCCGTCGGAGGGGGCCCGACCCGCGAAACAAAGGGGTGGATATCACCTCTGCTTGACCGTATGATCGTATGAGGTGGTCTCGTCCTTCACACCCCGTGCTCAAGTCCGGCGCGAGGCAGGAGCCCAGGTGATGGAGCACCGCGAAGCCGCTGGGATGGCCTCGGCCGAGGCTCGGCCCCGCGACTCGGATCTCGACCCGGACCACGTCCGATGGTTCGCGCGCTACCGCACCCCACCCATCATCCATTGGTTGACGCCGCCGCGACTCGTCCCGATCCTGCTGGCCGTTGCCGTTGCCGTGTCCGCGCTGGTGGTCGTGGGCACGCAGGCCCTCCGCTCGGCCGTCCGGTGGCTGGAGGGGCGGCCTCCGTATCGGGTCGGATTCCGCGAGATCGTGCTGGTCCCGCCCCCGCCGGCCTGGTATCGCGGCGGGTCGGCGCGGTTCCTCGACCGGGTCCTCGCGAACTCGCCCGGGCGGGGCGAGATGCTCTCGGTCCTCGACGAGGACCTCGGGGCGCTGGCCAACGACTTTAAGCTGTACTCCTGGGTGGCGAGGGTCGTGCGCGTGCGGCGGTCGTATCATCGGTTCGAGGTCGCGCTGGAGTATCGCGTCCCGGTCGCCTGGGCGGAGTTCGAGGACCTCCGGGAGATCGTCCTGGACCGGGAGGGGGTTATCCTGCCGCGCGAGGACTTCGACTGGGAGGCGGCGGGCCGCCTGGTCAAGGTCTGCGGCCTGAAGCCTCCCCAGGATCCCCGGCCCGGGATCGCCTGGAAGATGGGCGACGCGGCCGGAGGCCTGGAGCAGGCCGACCACCTCGTCCTCGCCGCCTCGCGGCTGGCGGCTTTCCTGAAACCGATGGCCGACCGGGACCAGCGCGAGGTCCCGGCCTTGCGGTTCGTCGCCGTCCACCCCGCCGTCCACCCCTCGACGCCGAACTGGTGGTGGGTACAGCTCGGCGACGAGGTCACCGGCGACGAGCTGATGATCCTCTGGGGCGAGCCGCCCGGGGCCGAAGCCCCCGGGGAACTGTCGGCCGAGGCCAAGTGGGCGATGTTCCGCGACTGGGCACGCCGGAACACCCCGCAGTTGGTCAAGCGCCCCAACTATTTACGGTTCTCAAAGGCCGGCATCGCCGTCGCCCGGGTCGGCGAGTCGGCCGGCCCGCGCCGAATCGCTTCGGGAGGAAATCGCCTCGGGGTGTCCCATTAAGGAAGGGTGCGTTCGGCGGCCCCGGCGACGAGACAGCACGACACCTGAGACCGTCGGTGAAGAGGGAGGGCGGCGTCATGTCCAGCCGACTGGGCCCGATGTGGTTGAACCAGGTACAGCAGTGGGCGGGGCCGACCCACGCGGGGCGGTTCAGCCGCTACTCCGTCCTGGCGGCGCAGATCAACGCGCTGGAGCCGGTCCTGGAACGCGAGAGTGACGCCGACCTGGCCAGGCGGAGTCAGGGCCTCCGGCTCAAGGCCCGCCAGGGCGACTCGCTCAACAGCATGCTTGTCGAGGCCTTCGCCCTGGTCCGGGAGGCCGCCAAGCGGACGATCAAGCAGCGGCACTACGATGTCCAGCTCGTCGGCGGCGGGGCCATCCACTTCCGCTGCATCGCCGAGATGGAGACCGGCGAGGGCAAGACCCTGGTCGCCACCCTGCCCGCGTACCTCAACGCGTTGCAGGGCAAGGGGGTCCACGTCGTCACGGTCAACGACTACCTGGCGCACCGCGACGCCGACTGGATGGCGCCGATCTACAAGATGCTGGGGATGACCGTCGGCTGCATCCAGACCGGAATGCCCGACGCCGTCCGCCGGGCCAACTACGCCTGCGACATCACCTACGGCACCAGCAAGGAGCTCGGCTTCGACTTCCTCCGCGACGAGCTGAAGCGGCTGCACCTCGGCGACACCCGTCGCAAGACCTTCGAGCAGGCGTTCCTGGGGCGGGGCGACCACCAGGAGACCGAGATGCCCGTCCAGCGCACGCACCATTTCGCCATCGTGGACGAGGCCGATAGCATCCTGATCGACGAGGCGCGGACCCCGTTGATCATCGGCGCCAACAACCAGCCGACCCAGGAAGAGGCCGCCGCCTATTACGGCGCCGACCAATTGGCCGCGACCCTCGTCCGGGGCAAGGACTTCAAGTACGACCCGGCCGAGCGCAAGGCCGAGCTGAACGCCTCGGGCCGCCGCAAGGTCCAGGCCATCGCGGGCCATTCGTCGTTCGTCACGCTGACGGTCGACGGCCTCTACGAGTACGTCGAGCGCGCCCTCCGCGCCCAGATCGCTTACCTCCGAGACCGCGACTACGTCGTCGTCAATGGCGAGGTCGTCATCGTCGACGAGTTCACGGGCCGGATGATGCCCGGCCGCCAGTGGCAGGACGGGCTGCATCAGGCGATCCAGGCCAAGGAACGGCTCGAGATCACCCTCGAGACGATCACCGCCGCGCGGGTGACCGTCCAAGATTTCTTCCTTCGCTACAAGAAGCTCGCCGGCATGACCGGCACCGCCTCGTCCGACGCCCGCGAGCTGAGGCGGGTCTACAAGGTGAACGTCTTCAAGGTGCCGACCAACCGCAAGTGCCGCCGCGTCTGGGTCCCCGACCGCGTCTTCTCCACCGAGGCCGAGAAGTTCCAGGCCGTCGCCGACGAGATCATCCAATGGAACCGGCGCGGCGTGCCCGTCCTGATCGGGACGCGGTCGATCGAGCGGTCCGAGCGTCTCAGCGCCTTGCTGAACACTGCAGCCATCGAGCACCAGATCCTGAACGCCAAGAACCACGAGATCGAGGCCCAGATCGTGGCGCAGGCGGGCCAGCCCGGCAAGGTGACCGTGGCGACCAACATGGCCGGCCGAGGGACCGACATCAAGCTCGGCGAGGGCGTCGCCGAGCTGGGGGGCCTCCACGTCATCGGCACCGAGCGGCACGAAGCGCGGCGGATCGATCGCCAGCTCGCCGGCCGCTGCGCCCGCCAAGGCGATCCGGGCTTCTGCCAGTTCTTCGTCTCGCTCGAGGACGAGATCGTCGAGGCCTTCGGCGAGAAGCCCGCCGCCCGGATCCGCAAGCATTACCGGGGCCGGGGCGAGATGACCAGCGGCGCCATGCGGCGGCTCATCTTCGCCGCGCAGCGGAAGAAGGAGCGGCAGCACTACCGCGACCGCAAGCTCCTGATGAACTACGAGAAACAGCGCGCCGAGATGCGGACGAACATGGGGCTCAACCCGGTCCTCGGCTGAGCGCCCGCCTGGCGGCGAACCTCGCGCACCTCGCCGCTCCCCTCGACGGCTCGAGGATCCCTCACGGTCCCCCTCGGATCAGCCTCATCGCGTGCCGTCTCAGCTCGTGGTCGAGGCGGTCGAGGTTGCCGAGGTGGGCCTCCGCGTCCTTGAGCCGTCGCGAGGCATCGCGCCGCTCGCGGATGGCGGCGAGGTAGGCGCGGAACCTGGGGAGCCACGCGGGGGTCTTCAGCAGCGCGTGCACGAGGGCCCAGCCCTCGGCGTAAGCGAGCTGCCGCGTCGCCTGGTTCTCGAGCAGCGCGTCATCGATGAGGAGTTCCGCCAGGGGCAGCCAGCCGGCCCCCTCGGGCCGGGCGAGGACCTGGAGGCGGGGGAGGTTCACCTGGCCGAGGAGGGCGCGCCCCGTGGGTCGCCAGAGCTCGCAGTACATCGCCAGGCCCTCGCTCAGGCAGACCGGGACGTCGCCCCGGCGGTTGAGCAAGCCGGTGTTGAACGTGAGCTGGTGGGCCGCCTCGTGGACCAGGGTGAAGGTATTGACGCGCTCGGAGCGGATCGCCAGCTCCCGGCCGCCCGGGCGGAAGTCGAAGATCACGAGCCGGTTGGTGTCGAGATCATAGTGTCCCCCGACGGCCTCGCCGGGTTCCTCGCCCAGGAAGGCCTTGTAGGAAGCGAGGTCCCTCAGCGCGACCACCGTCAGCCGGCATTTCGGAATCTCGACGTCGAATCCCTTGTCACGGAAGGACTTCTGATAGGTCGTCGCCAGCGACTCGCAGATCTCGAGCGCCCGGTCGCGGAAGGCGTCGGGGGCGTCGCCGACTCCCAGGTAATGCACGGTCTCGCTCCACCGGATCGGGGAGAGACCAGCCTTCGCCGCCCCCGCACGGATCTTGGCGCGCTCGTCCGCCGTCGAGTCAGCGTCGCGTCCCGGTCCATTGGCCCTCGTGGCCAGGCCGGCGGGGAGGGCCAAGGCCCCCATCAGCCAACTTCGACGAGTCATCCCCGCTCGACGCCGCGCCTGGTTGCCCGACCCTTCCGCCATGACGACACTCCGCGGTATGACACATTGTCACCCCGCGCATGCAACCACGACGAGGCTCCACCAGCCGTCGTTGTCGCAAACAATCGCGGAGGATCCTCATGATCAGACGTCGGGACGCGACGTTTTCTTCATGGGACCACCAGTCCCATGTCCGCGGGGCGTTACTATTGAAGACCTTTCGTGCTACAGTCATGCCGGAAGTCGAGGATTTTCACCCCCTTCCTCCTGGACACCCCCTGGGGCCCGTCCACGACCTCCATTTCGGGGCGGGTCGATACGGGCCGCAGCATGTCCTGGCCGCCATCGACGGCTTCTCCTTCGGCTCGCGATCGTAACAGGTTCGATTTTCCGAGCACATCCATACTCATTCGTCGAGGCCGGAAACTCGCCTTGCGGCGACCCGGGGACCGGTTTATCGTGCAACTGACCGCGAAGGATCGCTATCCGCCTTCACCCCGAGTCATGGAGGACAGCTTTGCTCCGCCCCTATGCCGCCTACGCGCCCTCGAAGGCCCGGTTGCTCCTGAAGTCCCTGATGTTCCCGGGGACCAACTGGGTTAGTCGCGACAAATCGCGGCTGGTCAAGATGTTCCTGACGGGCACGCCCGACCGTCCGGTCCGCACGCTCGACTGCGGCTGCGGCAACGCCTACTTCGCCCACCAGGCCGTCCTCCGCGGCGCCACATGTCTGGGGATCACGATCCACGACTGGGAGCGGGAGAATTGCGAGGAGATGCGCGACTTCCTCGGCGTCCCCGAGGACGCGATGGAGTTCCGCACCTGCCGCCTCGACGAGCTGGCGGCCAACCCCGCCCAGCGGTCGCGGTTCGATCAGGTCCTCCTGCTCGACGTCATCGAGCACATCATGGACGCCCG
>JAFANO010000536.1 GCA_019232645.1 Planctomycetaceae bacterium
TGTGGTTACTCCGTCGTCTCGAAGACCCTACGAGGCTGCTCTCCGGGGGCGCCGGGCCGAGCCCCGATCGGCCCTTCCGCGCATACCCGATCTCGCCAGGACCGAGGCCCCGCGATCAAAGACATACCAGGAGCCACGTGACGCCGGAGAGCGGGATGGGCACGGTCGTGAATTCGGTGACGGGTACGTTCGCGGGGGACCCGGAGGCGTCGTCCTCGCCTCGACCGGGGCGCCGGCCATCCGGCAACATCCCGGGGGAGGACCGACCCTCGTCCGCCTCGAATGGTCGCATCATACTCCAAATCCGCGAGCGAAAGGGAAAAAGAAATCGACGGCCTTCCCCGGGTCGTCCTCTCTTTCGATCTCGTCCGGATTGTCACGCGACCACCGGGATGCCGTCGTCCGCTCCCCGCTCGTGCCATCGATCGGTTCGACCACCGCTGGCCCCAAAGCCGAAGGGTCACGGCTCGTGACGCCTTCGGGGTGCCATGATGTCCTCGCATCCGGGTCGTTACGACTGTCCGGTCGGGGCGATGGAACATCCTCAACCACGGTGTGAGGACAATAAGCGATGGAATTACGGGCTCGAAAGCAAGTTTCATACCTCACCCGCATGGAATCCAATCGCTTCTCGTAAGCATCTTACCATGAAAGAGTTGAATTTATGATCTCGGTACCCGATGGGGGCGGGTTATCCATCTCTGCTCGGAAAGAAGGCACTGGGTGCCCTTTCTCTCATCGCAGGCCGGCGATTCCGATCATGGGGACTTGGTCGATCTCGTGTCGCGTGGTCGGGGCCATCTTGACGTCCGATGAAGCGGGTTGTAATCGGATAGGTCATGAGACCGAATCGTGTCAAGAGAAGACTGGCCGAAGGCGGCGTGTCGATCGGCACGTTCCTCCTCGAGTTCAACACGACCGGCATCGCACGCATCGCCGCCGCGGCCGGCGCCGAGTTCACCATCGTCGACATGGAGCACTCCGGCTGGGGCATCGAGACGATCCGGATGCTGCTGGCCACCGCGCGCGGGACCGAGATGGTCCCGCTCGTCCGCGTCCCCGCGACCGAATATCATTTCATCGCCCGGGTGCTCGACATGGGCGCCATGGGTATCATGGTCCCGATGGTCGAGGGCGAGGAGCAGGCGCGTCGGGTCGTGCAATCGGCCAAGTATCCTCCGGCGGGCCGTCGCGGCGCGGCCTTCGGCGTGGCGCACGACGATTACCTTGGCGGCGACATGGCCGCCAAGATCCGGGTCGCCAACGACGAGGTCCTCCTGATCGCGCAGGTCGAGACGGCGCGAGGCCTCGAGAACGTTGAGGCGATCGCCGCCGTCGAGGGCCTCGACGTGATCTGGATCGGCCAGGCCGACCTGACGACGTCGCTGGGCATCCCGGGCCAGTACACGCACCCGGCGTTCCTGGAGGCCGTCGATCGCGTCGCCGACGCCTGCCGCCGGTCCGGCAAGGTCCTGGGCTACCTCGCCCTCGACGTCGAGGATGGCAGGGCGATGCTTTCACGGGGCTTCCGCATGCTCGCCTTCGGCGGCGACCTCTGGCTCTATCAGCAGGCCCTGCGTCGCGGCATCGAGGCCTTGAGGGGGGCCCCGTCCTGATCGACGATGACCGCGCAACGAACACCTTCGCATCACGCCCCGGGGAGGCCGCCGCAATGTCCCGACTCACCGACTTCTATCGCGGGCACGCCCTCGACAGCGAAGGCCGGACGCTCGCCGCGCTCTGGGCGTACTCCGACGATGAGCTGGAGGGGATCCACGATTTCATCCAGTGGATGTTCCCCCTGAAGGAGCCGAGCCGGTTCAACCCCCACGCCCCGCTGCTGACCGCCGCCGACATCGCCGAGTTCCGGCGCGACGGCCGGTTGCGGGAGAGCCTCGCGCGGTCGTTCGACGTGTTCCTGGCCTTCCTCGGCCTGCGCTTCGAGGGCGGGCAGGTCGTCCGGGGCCCCGACTTCGACCGGAAGCAGGACGTCTGGCGCTTCCCCAACCATAACTGGCTGAGGATCACCCGCGTCTTGACCAGCACCCGGCTCCTCGGGCTGGAAGACCGCAGCCGGGCGTTCTTCGCGTTCTTGAGGGACCTGAAGGACAGCGGCCGGTCGGGGATCGACCCCCGCACGTTCGGATATTGGGATCGCGCCGCCAACATGGACCCGGGGTCGTCGTGAGGCTCAAGACCTGGCGGGCGCGTGGCACGCACCATTGCCTTGCCACCCAAGAGGAGTGGTGCGTCCCACGCGCCCGACTGGGAGCGGCCCTTATTCGAATCGGAGGTGGACCACCGACTCGCCGGAGTCGCGGAGCTCGATCAGCGCATCGATGCCGATCTCCAGGTGCGGCTTGATGTACTTCTCGGTGATCAGGACGTCGCCGCGGGAGGTCTTGACCCCCTCGGGCGTCATCGGGCTGTCGGAGACCAGCAGGAGCGCCCCCTTGGGGATGTGGTTGACGAACCCGACGATGAAGATCGTCGCCGTCTCCATGTCGATCCCCGACGCCCGGATATCACGGAGATACTGCTTGAACTTTTCGTCGTGCTCCCAGACCCGGCGGTTGGTGGTGTAGACCGTGCCGGTCCAGTAGTCGAGCCCGTGCTTGACGATCATCGCCGAGACCGCCCTCTGGAGGCGGAACGACGGCAGCGCCGGGATCTCGGGGGGCATGTAGTCGTTGCTCGTTCCCTCGCCCCGGATGGCGGCGATCGGCAGGAGGAAGTCGCCGACCTTCGTCTTCTTCAGGCCCCCGCACTTGCCCAGGAAGAGCACGGCCTTGGGCTCGATGGCCGAGAGCAGGTCCATGACCGTCGCCGCCATGGCGCTGCCCATCCCGAAGTTCAGGATCGTGAGGTCCTCGGCGGTGGCCGACTGCATGGGCTTGTCCCGGCCCAGGACCTCGACCCCGAACCGCTCGGCGAACCGCTCGATGTAGTGGCCGAAGTTCGAGAGGAGGATGTAGTGCCCGAAGGTGTCCAGGGGCCGTCCCGTGTAGCGGGGCAGCCAGTCCTTCACGATCTCGTCTTTCGTCCTCACGGCGTCGGCCCCTCGCCTGATCGACGGTCGTCCCCGACGTCCCAAGTCGGCGAACCGCCCCGGCGCCGGGCGCCCCTCGGTGATGCAGCCTCGCGACAGACAGCGCGCGGCCCCTGTCGGCATCGCGCCTGCTTGCCTCTGATCTGGACAAGGGGCTGTCGGTTTCGTTGATTGTAATGCCTCGGAGTCGAGCCGCGACGCCTCCTGTCGCCCCGCTCCTCAGGTGTTCGGTTCCGGGAGGGTTGGATGGCGCTCACGCAGTCGGATGCGATCGAGGTCAAGCGAGCCAAGGGCAAGGGCCGGGGCGTCTTCGCCCGGCGGCTCATCCGCAAGGGGGAACTGATCGAGAAAGTCCCCATGATCGTCTTCCCCGCCGAGGAGTTCGAGACCGGCTTGGCCGGGACTCGCCTCGCGAACTACTGCTTCGCCTGGGGACGCGGGACGGTCGCGCTCGCCCTCGGCTACGGATCGATCTACAACCACTCGTACCGCCCCAACGCACGCTACGATGACGTCGGGCCGCGGACCAAGACGTTCACGGCCCTGCGCGACATCAAACCGGGCGAGGAGATCACCGTCAACTACAACGGCAAGCCGAAGAGCCGGGCGGCGGTCTGGTTCGAGGTCGTCGAGCCCGACGCCTCCCGGCGCGTCAACAACTCGGCCAATGGCAAGGGTTGACCCGCTCGCGACCCGGCCCATCGACGACCCTGCGTCAGGCAACTCTCCCGGTCCCATCGATCGGCCTGACACGAGCCGACCTCACCCGACGCAAGCCTCCGCCACCTCGAGTCTCTCTCAACGTCCATTCTACGGCTTTGGGGCAAGGCCGGCCGCTCACGGGAGGACGGAGGCGCGGGGCTGTCCCAGCGGGGAAGACGTGCCACGTGGGCGAGTCGCGCCCGGAAGTCGTCTGGAGGGGGTTGGATTGGGATCCTCGTCGACCCAGACCTCGCCTTCCAGGACCCGCCGTCGAGAGACTCGGGAACGATCCTCTCTGTCATGATGATATTACAGAAATGAATTAAAATAGTCGCGGGCGATTTTTCCTTGCATCTCGACCCGACATCAACTAATTTCTCCCTCGGAGAGCCTCGAAAACGCCTCCCTCTCGAATCGACAACATTTTTGAGCGGCTACAGGAGGGACAAATGGGATGGTCCATCCGCGCGGGGCTTCGCAACCGTGCGAAGTCTTTCACTCGCTCGCGGCCCCGGACGGCCGTCCGCGCCGAGCGGCTTGAATCGCGCCGACTGCTCTCGACGT
>JAFANO010000623.1 GCA_019232645.1 Planctomycetaceae bacterium
AGCACCATTCGGCCCACTCGGTAGAGGCTCCATGCCGCCAGGGCAGCCACCAGGACCGAGAACCACTGCACTAGGGCAACCCCGGAGACCTTATCGCCGCCGACCAGCCGGAAGCAAGCGGCCCAGATCAAGGTGGCAAGGGGCTGAGTCCCGTTTGTCGCGATCGTGCCTTCTGAGACCGACATCCCTCGCCCCAGCGCGATATTGCGCGCGATGGTCATCATCAGGTAACCGTCCTCGGAGGCGAACTGTCTGAGCAACCGGCCCCCCAGGTTCAGCAGCGGAGCGATCCGCGACGCCAGGCCCACCACGACCAGGGCAGCCGTTACCAGCCAAACACCCCTGCCCTCAGCCCAGGTTTGGGGATCGGAGGAATATTTGGTTGCCATCTCTGTAGAGGTCATGGGGAGATCCCCTCTCTGCGGACCGGAAGTGGACGCGGTTCCCGTCGTTGATGAACTCATAAGAAAACTTCCTGATCGCTAGTTTTTTCTGTCCCACCCTATCGCGCTGACACCTCTTCAATTAACACAACTGATCGCGTGACCTGGAGTGGTACAGTCGCGCCAGTTGGTTCCGCTCCAACCGGCGCATCCGCTCGTGAACACTGCGCGTCCGGGCGTCGCGGCGGCAGGCCTTACGAAGTTACAGTCTCATCCTCTTGAAGATTGGCTCCGGGATTGACTTGATGATCGCCATGATCCAGCGCCAGAACCAAGGTGCGTACACATGATCCTTCTGCTGCCGGATGGCGCGCTCGATCGCACGGGCAACCTGGTCTGGACTGGCCACCAGGGGCGAGCCGGGCTTGAGCAGGCCCCAGGTCATCGCCGTATCGACGAATCCTGGCTTGACTGTGATCACCGCGACACCCTGACGGGCCAGACGGTTGCGCAGGCCCTGCAGGTAAGTGGTCAGCGCGGATTTGGTCGCTCCGTAGAGGAAGTTGCTCTGTCGGCCACGGTCACCGGCGACCGAGGAGAGGGCGCACAGGTAGCCCGTGCCGCGGCGAGCGAGGTGGGCCGCCGCCAAGCTCAAGAGCGAGACCGCCGAGGTGTAATTGACATCGATCATCTGACGGCTGAGGGCGAAGTCGCGTTCCGCCTCGGCCTGATCGAACATGGCCCCCTGACAGAAGACCACGCCAGTCAGCGGGCCGTCCTCGCCGGCGGCACAGGTGGCGAAGAAAGCGGGATGACTCTCGAAGTCGGTCGCATCGTAGCGCAGGACACGGACCGGGACCTGATAGCGGATCTTCAAGTCGTCGGCGATTGCGCGCAGTTCCGGCTCATCTCGCCCGGCCACGATCAGCCCCCGGCCCTCCGCCGCCAGTCGACGTGCCAGCGACTTGCCGATGCTCGATGTGGCGCCCAGGATCAGCGTGATCCCGGATCCATTTCCCCGTTCGTGTGCACTCATCCCTCCTCCACGATGCCGAGCCGCCGGGCCTGCGCCGAGACGAAACGGTTGGCCGGGTCGAGCCGGGCCTTGACCCGCCGGAACTCGTCCAGCCGCTCGTACATCCGAGAGAAGGCCTCCCGGCTCATCGTCGCATCCTTAGCCAGATAAAGCCGACCGTCATGATCGAGCACGATCTGGTCCAGTCGCTGGATGAGGGCCCGCAGCCTCGACCCGGTGTTGGGCAAGTCCAGCGCCAGGGTATGTCCCGGCTTGGGGAACGAGAGCAGGCCATCGCCGGCGGCTCCGGTCACCTTCAAAACGGCCAGGAACGAGGCCATCCGCGACCGGGAGATCGCCTCGAGCAGAGCGATCATCCCCGAGCGTGAGCTTTTCGGCGGAAACAGCGCCTGGTATTGAATGAAACCGCGCTTGCCGTACATCCGGTTCCAGTGCCGCAGGGCGTCGAGCGGGTAGAAGAACGCATCCAGATCCACGATCTTCTGCTGGTCACGATTCCTGGCATAATACAATGCGTTGAATAATTTAACGCAGAGGGGATTGAGGGCGAAATCGGGGAAATTGAACGGGACCGAATGCTGCCGCCTCAAGGGGACCGTCGATGGGCTCTGTCGCCAGCGGGGCGGCAGTTCGGCGACGGCGGCATGATTGCCCCGCATCAGGACCGATCGACCCAGCGATGCACCCGAGGCCAGGCAATCGACCCAGGCGACCGAGTACCGATATGCCTGGTCTCCCTCCTGGAACAGGGCAAAGGCCTCGTCCAGGTTTCTGGCACGTTGGAAATCGACATGGAGGTATGCAGATTCCACCGGGAGGAGTCGGAACCGGCCCCTCAGGATCAACCCGGTCAGACCCATCCCGCCGACCGTGGCCCAGAAAGCGTCGGTATTCTCCGACCGCGAGCAGGTCAGGACCTCGCCGGTGCCGGTGAGCAGGTCGAACGATTCTACGAACTGACTGACCGTGCCGTCGACATGGTGGTTCTTGCCGTGGATGTCGGAAGTGATCGCCCCTCCCACGGTGATGTACTTGGTTCCGGGCGTGACCGAGAGGAACCAGCCGCGTTGCAGGAAAATCCGGATCAGCGCCTCGAAGGTTACACCGGCCTCGCAGGTCACCATGCCGGTCTGCGGATCGAAGTCGATGAGGCGGTCGAGCCGCTCGAACAGCACCGTCCCGCCCTGCGGGTTCAGCGCCGAATCACCGTAACTCCGACCCAGTCCGCGACCAATCCATGACGGCTCCTGATCACCGTTTCTCATCAGTTCGAACAATTCGCGGATCCGTTCCGGCCGGAAAACGCGACTTTGACAGGGCGTGTAATTCCCCCAACCGTTCAGGACCTGGTTCACTGCTCGCAAACGACTCCTCCTCACCTTTCTCATCGACCACGACGGCTTTCCGGAGCGGGGCGATCATCTCGTGCCAGACGTTCAGCGTGTAGCGGACGACGGTCGGAGGGGTGATCTCGGCACGACTCCAGATCCAGGTCGTCGAGGCCATCGTGGCGTCGGTCAGGAAGCGATCACCATGAAGGCGATCACCAGCGCGGCCACGAGCCTGCTCGTCCGGTCTCCCAGCGTGAAGACGATCGGATCCTCGCCCAGTTGGCCGCGCCGCGCCAGCAGCCAGATCCGGCTGATCCAATACATCAGCAGGGGACAGATCATCCAGAGCGGCCATTGCAGGCGATAGTACTGATGAACGTCGGGGCTATGGATGTAGAGGGCAAGGACCACCACGGAGATGAAGCCGCAGGAAGTCCCCAGCGATTCAATCACGCCGAGGTCGCCGGGACGGTAACTGCGTCCCTGGGCCGACTCCTTGCCTTCCTCGTGCAATCGCAACAATTCCGAGAATCGCTTGCTGAACGCGAGCGAGGTGAACAGGAAGATCGACAGCGCCATCAACCATTCGGAAACCCGCGTGTCGGTCGCCACCCCTCCCGCCAGGATCCGCAGGGTATACAGGCCCGAGAGCACGATCACGTCGATCATCGCCTTCCGCTTGAGCCAGAACGAGTAGGCCGTCGAGATCGCCAGGTACAGCGCCAGGAGGCCGAGGAACATCGGCGGCAACAGGGCGACGATCCCGAGCGCGACCACCAGCAACCCGAACACCAGGGGAGGACCCCAGACGATCGGCAAGGCCCCCGACGCGAAGGGACGTTCCCGTTTCCTGGGGTGGGCCCGGTCCGACTCGAGGTCCAGCACGTCGTTGCACACATAGACCGCCGACGCGCAGGCGCAGAAGGCCACGAACGCCAGCACGGCATGCCCCCATCGGGCCGCATCGAACCATGCATGGGCCAGGATGATCGGCAGGAACAGCAGCAGGTTCTTGGCCCATTGATGAGGGCGCATCGCCCGGACCAGGTCCCGCGGCCGGGCGGCGCGCCGGCCGAGCAGTTGCACCGGCACCTCGCTTCGCTCCAGGGCCGCGCGGACAGACGCCGACGGGGCCACGGCGACGACCTGGCTGGCCTCCTCCCAGATCGGAAGATCGGCCCTCGAGTCGCCGATGTAAGCGAACCGAGTCAGGCGACGCTCGCGGCAGTAGTCCCGGATGGCGTCCCGCTTCGCCGCGCCCTTGAGGTTGCGGACGCCATCGCTGGCCAGGACGTCGTCGAAGATCCCGAGCTGCTCGGCGATGCTCGCGGCCCAGGCTCGGTCGCTGGCCGTCGCCAGGACCAGCCGAGTCCCGCACGCCCGCGCCTCCGCCAGCAGCTCCAAGACGTCCGATCGGCAAGGCAGGTGCCGTACGTCGAAGGCGATCCGCTCGGAGAGCCTCTGCTTTAAATGCGCCCTCCCTCGGAGCAACCATGAGGGGAACTGGAGCAGCAGCCGCGGATCGTGCCGGATGGCCTGCACGATGGCCTCGTAGAACAGATCGGTGCTAATCAGGGTGCCGTCGAGATCCACGAAAATCACGTCAACTTCCTGCTGACGGGGTCCCGTAGCGGTCGGTAGGAGGTTTTGCATGCGCGCGTCTTCGATGGAGTGGGATGGACTCTGGTCGCCGTGAACCTTCGATCGCATCGACACAAGTTGTTACAACCTGGCTCACGGGAACGAGATTAAATTCTTCATCCTTTCTGCTTCTGGAAATTGTAAGGACGTAGTTTAACTCCCATAAGTTAAGATTTCAACTCAGCCCGAGATTTTTTCGAAGCACTTATGTATGCGTTCCTGCACTTTTTAAAACCTGAAGGAGTCGAGAAACTGCCTCCCTCGCTTTTTCCTAGGTCTTTGGGCGACGCCGGGCCATAATGCCCCTCAGCGGGCCGGATCTGTTAAGCGGGAAATCCGGTACCCCTGAATTCCAGGGGAAATCCGCCGGTCTGACATCTGTCAGAGTCTATCCGGGATGTAGGCGGATGTTCAGTATGAGGCTCCCCGAAAAGAGAGCTTGTACACCGGAAGGCTGATCTTGTTCGTCGCAAAAACTGACAGCTATACTGAACATCCGCCTACATCCCGGATCGGCTCTCAGCCGGATCGCTCCTTGCCCAGAACGACCCGTTTGACGAAGGCTTTGGCCCCGCCCACCAGTCGCGCCTTCAGCCGGTGAGAACGCGTCCATTCGCGATGGCCGATGAGCTCGAACGAACGATCCTTGAGCTTCGAGACGCGATAGCCACGCGACTCGATCAGCCGCGAGATGCCGATCTCGCACGCGATTGCCTCGCGCTTGCTCGGGCCGATGAGCGGGAAGCCGCCGACCTCCTCGAGGACCCGACGGCTGGTGAAGAGGATGAGGGATGGGGGGTGAGTGCCGACCTCGCCGCGGGGAATGCCGTGTTTCTCGAGGAGCGCCTGGTAGGTGTCGAGGGGATGGACGGGCTCGTCCTCGGGCCAGGCGAGCCGCCCGAGGTCACGGTCGGTCGCTTCCCGGAGAAGCTCCAGGTCATCCGGTCCCACATGACCGCCTCGCCGAGAAGCCCCACCCCCGCGTCACGGGCCATGCGGAACTCGAAATCGCCGACCCGCCCCGGCCGTTTCAGGAAGCAGTCGTCCTGAAGGAACAGAGAGTACTCATACTCTTCGGCACTCCTCCAGCCGTAGTCCCAGGCGCCGAGGTTATATCCGTGGTTCTCTCGGTTCAACACCCGCGGGCGGAGGTCGTCGAAGCGGGGCGGGAGCGGGAGAGGCCGCTCGAGGCCTCCGTTGAACACGACGAGGACGTCGAACCGAGAGCCTGCATCGACCTTCCTCATTTGGGTCAGCAGGCGGTGGAGGTTGTGGGCCGAGCGGCCCGTCCAGTAGGAGACCACGACGCACGTCTTCGGCCGTCCGCTCGGGTCTGAGGGTTCCATGACTCGGGTCTTTCGGTAGGAATACGACCCACGGCCGTCAGCGGCCGTGCCGAGCCATTCTACCGCCGGCGAGCGTCGTTTCATATGCGGCCACCCGGCCACCCCAGGGCTGCTTCATTTTCAGATTGGCGTTGACAGGACTTCCAGAAATTCCTTCGGCTTGCACATGTGGTGTCGCATAGCGACGGCCGCGCTCTTGTGCCCCAGTCGTTTGAAATTGGAGCTCACGATGGTTTTCAGGGCGGCCATCACCTCGGGGCCGGACCCCTTCCGAATCCGGCTCGCGTCCTCACGGAGCGTCCTATCCCGGACGCCGTACAGGCCGTTCTCGATCCCCCGTGGCCGCGAGTCAGGCCGAGGAGTTCGCGGGCGCCAGCCCGCTCCCGCGGCACTTTGGTATCTCCACAGGGTCCGTATCTATGGATTGCAGGTGCGGGGGATCATATTACCTTCCCAGAAAGCCAAACGAAAGCCTGAACAATCGGCTATCATCTCGGCATTTTCATCGTTTCATAAACATTAAGTTAAGTTCTTACAACACAAACAGAGCATGGGTTGCTTGTCGGGCCCGGAGGGGGCCATTCGGATCACGATCCCGACGGCGCCCCGCGACGACGGCCGCGATGCTCGCCGCCAGGAGGATCCACCACGGCCTCTCGCCGACGAAGCGGGCGTAGATCGTCTGATCGGGGATGAGGGTCACTCGCGCGAGGGATGTCCCCCGCGAGAAGAGGGGGAGCCGGGCGATCGTCTTCCCCAGCGGGTCGACCACGGCGCTGAGGCCTGTGTTCGTCACACGGACCAGGAACCGGCGATTCTCGAGCGCCCGGAAGGCCGCGATGAGATGATGCTGGTAGGGCGCGGCCGAGTGCCCGAACCAGGCGTCGTTCGTCAGGTTGACGAGCAGCTCCGCCCCCCCGAGCGCCGCCCTCCGCGACAGCGCGGGGATGGTGTCCTCGTAGCAGATCAGGGGCGAGACCCTCAGGCGATACGCCGTGCCATCCCGGCGGCGCATCGGGTACTCGAAGACCATGATGGCGTCGCCGGCCGAAAAGACGCCCGCGCGGTTGTTCATCGACTTGAGCCAGGGGAAGATGGAGGCGAACGGCATGTACTCGCCGAACGGGATCAGGACCTGCTTGAAGTAAGGCGGAGGGACGTTGCCGTTGGGGTGGATGGCGAAGGCGGCGTTGTAGCGCCTTGCCTCGTCGAGGAACGAGTAGGCCCCCAGGAGGAAGGCCGAGCCGTCGCCGTGGAACGGCAGGGCCGGTTCCGCCCTCACCGAGCCCACGTCCGCGGGGACGTAGGCCGGGATGGAGCCCTCGGGCCAGACGATCAGGGCGTTGGGGCGCGCGGCCGACCGGCTCAGGTCGTGGAGCCGCTCGAGGTTGCGCCGGGCCGCGTCGATGTCGAGGCGCTCGGCGAGGGAGATGTTGCCCTGCACGAGGACGACCTCCTGTGCCTCGCCGGGGGCCGGCGAATAGGCGCGGATCCGGGCGACGCCATAGCCGAGCGCGAGCCCGAAGAGGGCCACGGGCAGGAGGAAGGTCCGCCGCCTTTCCCGGAAGACCAGGATCCGGACGCCGGCCTCGGCGACCCAGAACATGAGGAAGGAGACGAGCAGCGCGCCGCCCAAGTCGGCGACCTGCACGAACGGGGTGAACGCGATCTGCGTGTGCCCGTAGTGCCAGCGGAAGACCCGGGGCGCGAGGAACTCGGAGAGGACCAGCGCCGTCGGCGCCCGGAGCGCGAGGGTCTCGAAGAGGGGGCCGAGGTGGTGGTGGATGAGGGCGAACAGCAGGAACTGCAAGGCGCCGAAGGCGACGAAGAGGGCGAAGATCAGCGCCGAGGGGATCGCCCCGAATCCCCCGAAGATGGAGATCGTCCCATACACCCAGTAAAACCCCAGGCACTGGCCGACGAGGCCGCACCCATAGGCCGGGAGGTACGCCCGCCGCGCGCGGACGGCGAAGACGAGGAGGAAGGCTCCGACCCAGCCGAGCAGCGTGCTCGCGAAGGTCTCAGGGACCAGCCACGCCAGCCCGATGGCGGCGCCGGCGAGCAGCGCCGCCGGAGAGGCGAGTCGCCCGCGGGTCCTGGCCGGGACCCTCGGGCCGGGCGAGTTGGCGGGCCTCAACCCGGGCTCAGGGGCAGGCAGGGGTCGCGACCGGTCCCGGGCCGACCTCCTCCCGCGCGGGGCGAGCGACAGGAAGCCGAATGCGAAGACCATGGAGGACCTCCATCCATGAAGGAAGACCGGCGCAATTGCGAGATGAGCCCGAGCGGGTGGCCGGGATCATAGGCCGAAGCACCCCGGCGGTCAACCTCGGCTCAGGGCCCGGGGTCTCCCGCGGAAGGCCCTGCGGCTCGGAGCCGGCCGCCGCCGGGCAGGGAGACCATGCCGACGTCGTCGACCACGTGCAGGCCAGGGTCGAGGTAGACCCTATGAGCCAAGGTCGCGTGCCGGGTGTCGGAGGGGAGGATCCTGACCCGACTGCGCCCGGCACTCCCGTGACGGCCGGGCCGGGGGACGCTAGAATCGGGCTCATGAATGTCATCGTGGTCGTCTGCAACAGCTTGCATCTGGGCTTCCTGGGGGCGTACGGCAACGGCTGGATCGAGACGCCGCACCTCGACCGGCTGGCGTCGGAGGGGGTCGTCTTCGACCAGCATTTCCCCGAGAATCTGACGACGCTGCCGACCCGGCGAAGCTGGTGGACAGGGCGTTATGGGTTCCCCGACCCCGAGCAGGGCTGGACGCCGCTGCGGCACGACGAACCGATCCTGCCCGACCTGCTCTGGAACCAGGGGGTCCGCACCGCGCTGATCTCCGACGTCCCCCTGCTCCGCGAGGTCGGCCAGGGGTTCGGCAGGGGGTTCGACGAGGTCGTGTGGATCCGGGGGCAGGGCTACGACCCGTACGTGCCCCCCGGCGACCCCCGCGCCGGCAAGGTCCGGCTCCGCGACGAGCCGGGGCTGCGGCTCCCGCCCGAGGACGACCCCGACTTCGCGCGCTGGAAAGAGCGCTGGGAGCAGTTCCTCCGCAACCGCGCCGTGCTGAGGACCGACATCGAGGAGAATACCGGAGTCGCCCGGACCGTCCGCGCGGCGATCGACTGGCTAGAGCGCCGGGGTGACGAGTCCGAACCGTTCCTGCTCTGGCTCGACCTGTTCAGCCCGCACGGCCCCTGGGACCCGCCGGAGCCCTATCGCGACAAGTACGCCGCCGCCGAGCCCGACGCGTTTGAGGCGGGCGAGGAGGGGGACCTAGTCGAGGACGAGGACGCGGACGTGGAGGACCTGAGCCTCGAGGACGTCCGCGTCCTGATCGACGTGCCCGCCGGCGCCGTCGGCGAGGTGATCGACGAGGCCGAGCTGCTCCGGCTCCGCCGGACGTACGCCGGGACTGTCACCTTGCTCGATCGCTGGCTCGGCGAGCTGTTCGAAGCGCTGAGGCGCCTGGGCCGGATGGACGACACCCTGCTCGTCTTCACGAGCGACCAGGGGGAGCCGCTCGGCGAGCACGGCTTCGTGCGACGGTTCCGGCCCTGGCTCTACGAGGAGCTGATCCACACGCCGCTGATCGTCCGGATGCCCCGGGGTCGGTTCGGCGGCATCCGGCACCAGGCGCTGGTGCAGACGGTGGACCTACTCCCGACGATCCTCGCGGCGGTCGGCCTGCCGCCGGCCGAGCAGGCGCACGGCCACGACCTGCTCCCCCTGATCCGGGGCGAGCAGACCAAGGTCCGCGACTACGCCTGCCTCGGCATGGACGTCGAGGAGTTCGCCATCCGGACCCACCTCTGGCACCTGATTGTTCCCGTCGAGCCCGACCCCGACGTCCCCCCGAGGTCCCCCGAGCTGTACCGGAAGCCCGAGGACCGCTGGGACCAGAACGACGTGGCCGACCAGTACCCCGAGGTCGCCGAGCACCTGGAGCTAACGCTTCGCCGATTCGTCGAGGCGGTCGGCCGCGACGCGCTGGACACCCTTCCTCCGCTCCGCGACATTGTCCGCTTCGCCCCGGGCTGAGACCACCTCGCCGAACTCCTTCCGGATGGCCTGGGAGATCCGGGCCATCATCGACCGGAGTCGGCCGCGCGAGGGCTCCTCGCGGGGCACCGGCACAAGCCGCTCTGCCGGATCAGCCTCGAGGAAGGCGGCCTGGAGGCCGCTATCGGACTTCGCCGTTGTTTGCGCTTCCGGGCGTTGTCGCGCCAGGACGTCCTTCCATCGAAGCTGGCGAGCATGTGCCGAGGTGCCATCGCCTGCGAGCGTGAGGCCCTCGGCCGGTCGCTTCCCCTTCGCCGCCTCGCTCATCGACGTGGCGTCGGGCGCCGGGACCGCCGGCGCCCTGGGAGCGCTGGGTGCCGTCGGAGGCAGGGTCGGGTCGGGTTCCATCAGAGGCTCGACCTCGGCGGGCCGGACCGCGCCCGGCACCCGACGGCGCCGGGCTCCCG
>JAFANO010000733.1 GCA_019232645.1 Planctomycetaceae bacterium
TCTTCGGGCCCGGGCGCTCGGTCCCCGTCACGGCGCTCAAGGGCTTCATGGGCAACGTCGGCTCCGGCTGCGGCGCGGTCGAGCTGATCGGCAGCCTGCTCGGGGTCGGCCGCCATGCCGTCCCGCCGGCACTGAACTGCGACGAGCCCGATCCGGCGTGCGGCCTCGACCTCGTCCACGGCGCGCCCCGGCCGACTGATCACCCCACCTTCCTGAAAACCAACCTGACCCGTCACGGCCAGGCGGCCGCCCTCGTGATCCGGGGCGAGCCTACCTCGGCCTGATCAGGGATACCGGTCCACCGTCAATGAAGGGCTCCGCCATGCGTCGTGTCGTCGTGACGGGAATGGGAATGGTCACCCCCCTGGGCCGGGACCTTGAATCGACCTGGTCGGCGCTCCAGGAAGGCCGGAGCGGCGTCGACACGATCAGCCTCTTCGACGCCGAGACCTTCCCCACCCGGATCGCCGCCGAGGTGAAGGACTTCGACCTCAGAGATTATGTCGAGGACGCCGACCGCTGGGAGGAACACTGCCGCAACTCCCAGTTCGCCATCGCCGCCGCGAGGATGGCGATCGACCACTCGGGCCTGCTGGCGATGAAAGATCTCGACCGGTCGCGGTTCGGGATCTACCTCGGCTCGGGCGAAGGTCAGCAGGACTTCCCCCGGTTCGTCCGCCTGGTTTACCAGACGGCCCAGGGGGGCAAGGTCGACACGTCGGCGTTCACGCGACTGGGGATCCGCCAGTTGCGCCCGATCCCGGAGGCCGAGCAGGAGCCGGGGATCTCCGCGGGACACCTGGCCAGCCTCTTCGGCGCGCGGGGCCCGAACGCCAACTGCCTGACGGCCTGCGCCGCCAGCTCGCAGGCCATCGGCGAGGCGGTCGAGCTGCTCCGCCGGGGCGACGCCGACGTCATCCTCTCGGGCGGCACGCACAGCATGATCCACCCGTTCGGCGTGACCGGCTTCAACCTCCTGACCGCGCTTTCCACCCGCAACGACGAGCCCGAACGCGCCAGCCGTCCCTTCGACCGCGATCGCGACGGGTTCATCCTCGGCGAGGGGGCCGGCATGGTCGTCCTGGAGGAGCTGGAACACGCCAGGCGGCGCGGCGCGACGATCCACGGCGAGGTCGTCGGCTACGGCTCGACGGCCGACGCGTTCCGGATCACCGACAGCCACGACGAGGGCCGCGGCGCCATCGCCTGCATGCGCGAGGCGCTGGCCGACGCCCGGCTCAACCCCGAGGACGTCGATTACATCAACGCCCACGGCACCAGCACCGCCGTCAACGACTCGATCGAGACCCTGGCGATCAAGAGGACCTTCGGCGAGGACGCGTACCGGATCCCGATCTCGAGCACCAAGAGCATGATGGGGCACCTGATCGCCGCGGCCGGCAGCGTCGAGGCGATCGTCTGCCTGCTGACGATCCGCGACGGCCTGATGCCCCCGACGATCAACCTCGACCACCCCGACGCCGACTGCGACCTGGATTACATCCCGCACGCCGCCCGCCGCAAGGCGGTCGACGTCGCGCTTTCGAACAGCTTCGGCTTCGGCGGCCAGAATATCGCATTGATCCTCCGCCGGTTCCTCAATTGATGCCGGCCCCGGCCAGGGTCGGGTCCGCCCGATGCCCGAGTCGCGGCCGACGCCCCGACGGGACGCGACCCGGATCCTCCCTCGATCCCGCTTGAGGCGACGTCCCCGGAGTCCACTCGTGCCCAGTCCCTCCGCCTTGACTCTCGCCGCCCTGATCCTGACGCTCGCCTGGCTGGCGGCGTTCCTGGCCTATGTCGTCTACCGCTACTGCCCGATCATCGTCCGGATCTTCGAAGAGACGCCGATGTTCCTGCCCCTCCGCGAGCTCGCCGTCGACGGCGGCGAGGACGTCCGCTTCACCACGGCCGACGGCCTGGAGCTGGCTGGTACCTACTTCCACGCGCGGACCGAGGCGCGGGCCGGTGTGATCGTCTTCTGTCACGAATACCTCAGCGACCGCTGGAGCTTCCGGCCCTACGCCGATCGCCTCCGCGACCAGGGCTTCGACCTGTTCACGTTCGACTTCCGGAACCATGGCCAGAGCGCGTGCGCTCCCGGCTACAAGCCGCTCCAATGGGTGACCGACCACGAGGTCAACGACCTCCGTGCGGCGATCGAGTACTTGCGGTCGCGTCCCGACCACGACCCGGCCGGATTCGGCCTCTTCGGCGTCAGCCGGGGGGGCACCACGGCCCTTCTAGTCGCCGCCGACGTGCCCTCCATCTGGGGAGTCGTCACCGACGGGGCATTCCCGACCCGCGGCACCATGCTGGCGTTCATCCTCCGCTGGGCCGAGATCTTCGTGGGCAACCGGCATCTCTGGAAGTATATGCCTGTGAGCGTCTACTGCTTCGTCGGGTGGGCCGGGCGGCTGCGCTCGGAGCGGCGGCTCAACTGCCGGTTCCCCGACGTCGAGCGTGCAGTCGCCCGGCTGACGCCCCGGCCCTGGCTCATGATCCACGGCGAGAAGGATTCCTACATCGGCCCCGAGATCGTCATGCGCCTCTTCGACCGGGCGCGCCAACCCAAGGAGTCGTGGATCGTCCCCGGGGCCAAGCACAACCGCTGCCGCGAGGTCGAGCCCGAGGTGTACGGCTCTCGGATCGCCTCCTTCTTCCGCAGCAACGCCCCGCGCCGCCCGCTCCGTGCGACCAGCTCGGCCCCGTCGGTCGTGTCCCCGCCCGCCGAGGGGACCCCGGCCGTCGCCGCCCGGATCGCGGTGAGGATCCCCCTCGTCACGCTCGATGAAGGGCTGGTGGCCCCGGTCCGCGGCAGGACCTGAGCCGGGTTTGCCGGATCTCGGCCGTTGTTCGCCTCACCCCGAACCCGGCGACACGCTGCCGGGAGGCCGACGTTCGCAATCTTGCGAGTCCGGGCTCCAGGATTTTCGCCCACCGCAAGCGAGCGAGGGAGTCACGCCGCTTCAGCGGCAGCGGTGGAATCGAGTGTGCATGGTATTGAAACTAATCGACATCTTTTCCAACTGATCCCGATTCTGGTATGATCCGCCTCGGGAGATCCAGCTTTGAAGGCACTCCCAGCTCTTCCCCACGTCGGGTTAGATTCGGTTGGGCCCCAGGAAATCGTAGGGCCTGTCTCATGCGCATTCCGGATATTTTGTGCACTTTGTCCGAATCTCACATTTGAAATTTCAAATTTCAAATCAGCCGATCGGTGCACAAAATTCCTGGGACCCGTATAACAACCAACGTCATGCTCCAGCGCGAATCGCCGGGAGTCCTCTCGAGAAATGCTTGGCCCTCGAGGGTCAAGCTGGGCCTCAGTCATTCGGCCTTTGGCAGGGGGCGATGAAATGAGGCTTCGCAAACTGATCGCGTCTGCCTGCAAGCCGCGGGGCTTTAGCCCCTGCGGTAGTTGACTAAGTCTGTTGATTTGGATAGGAGTTACGCCGTTGGGGGCTCAACAACCGCACTAGCAATGACTCCGAGGGCTTTAGAAAATACGGGTGACGCAACAGCGCTTGCCGCCGAGTTGCTGGGTTGCCCAGCTTTCCAAACGTCTGAAGCACCCAACCGCCAACTGCGTCACTCCTAATGAAATCTCAAATTTGAAATTTTAAATTTCAAAATTTGAAATCTCGAATCTCGAATCTCAAATCTGAAATCTCGAATCTCAAATCTGAAATCTCGATTCCGAAACCGGGACAGAGCGCACAAAATCCCTGGAATGCGGATGAGACGTTGAGGGACTGGACATGACGAACATGTTCGACCTGGCCCGGTACTACGTCGGGATGCCCCTCGTCTACCGCTCGAGGTTCCTGGCACGGACCTTCTTCCGCCAGACGGCCCGCGCCGACGAGGTCCAGCGTGCGCTGCTCCTGCGGCGGATCGCCCGCCACGCCGACAGCCAGTTCGGCCGCGACCACCACTTCGACGAGATCCGGACCCCCGCCGACTTCCGCCGCCGCGTCCCGATCCGGGGCTACGAAGGCCACGAGCCGTACATCGACCGCGTCCGTCGGGGGGAGCGCCGCGCCCTCTTCGGTGAGGGGACCGAGGTCCTGATGTTCGCGCTGACGTCGGGGACGACCGACCGCCCCAAGACGATCCCGGTGACCCGCGAGTCGCTCCGCGACTACCGCGAGGGTTGGACGATCTGGGGCATCCTCGCCTTCGACGCGCACTACGAGATCCTCGCCTCCGGGCTTCGCCCGATCCTCCAGCTCGCCAGCGACTGGCGCGAGCGATTCACCCCCGCGGGGATCCCCTGCGGCGCGATCACCGGGCTGACGGCGCACATGCAGAACCCGCTCATCCGAGTGACCTACTGCATGCCCCCCGCCGCCTCCCGGATCAAGGACATCGAGTCGAAATTGTACGTGGCGCTGCGGCTGTCGGTCGCCCGCGATGTCGGCGCCACGGTGGCGGCCAACCCGAGCACGATCCTGGCGATCGCCCGGCTCGGCGATCGCGAGAAGGCCACCCTGATCCGCGACCTCGCCGACGGCACGATCGACCGCAAGTGGGACATCCCCACCGACGTCCGCGAGGCGATCGGCTGGCGGGTCCGCTTCAAGCGGAAGTCCTCGGCGCGTCGGTTGGAGGCGATCGTCCACCGGACCGGCCGGCTCCTGCCCAAGGACTACTGGCCGCACCTGAGCTTCCTGGCCAACTGGACCGGCGGCACGATGGGGGCCTACCTCCACGGCTACCCTGAATTCTTCGGCGACTGCCCGGTCCGCGACGTCGGACTGATCGCCTCGGAAGGCCGGATGACGATCCCGATCCGCGACGGCACCCCCGCCGGCATCCTCGACATCCGCCACCATTACTTCGAGTTCATCCCCGAAGACCAGGCCGGGCGCGACGATCTCGAGACCGTCGAGGCGGCCGACCTGGTCGAGGGCCGGCGCTACTTCATCCTCCCCACCACGGCCGGGGGCCTCTACCGCTACCAGATCCACGACCTCGTCCGCTGCGTCGGCTTCGAAGGCAAGACCCCCGTCCTCGAGTTCCTGAATAAAGGGGCCCACTTCTCGAGCCTGACCGGCGAGAAGCTCTCCGAGTTCCAGGTCGTCGCCGCCCTGGCCGAAGCCCAGCGCGCGCTCGGGATCCGGCTCGCGTCGTTCCTGCTCCTTCCCGCCT
>JAFANO010000764.1 GCA_019232645.1 Planctomycetaceae bacterium
AGGGAGCCAGTGCTGCGGTGGAGCTGCAACAGTCGGGTCACGAAGGACAGGCTGACCAGGAACCGACGAGCGATCTGGCGCAAGGAACCCTCCCCGCGCTCGACCGTTTCGAGAATCCGCTGTCGGAGATCTTGAGAGTAGGAGGTCATAGCTCACCTCCTTACAGTGACCTCCGTTCAAATCGTGCGCCATCCAACTGTTCTGCGCTCAAGACCTCAACCAAGCGTAACCCCATATCCGTTGAGGTCGAAAAGCTCGAAAACCCCCTGGTTTTGGCGAACAATCGAGGTACTTCACACGCCCCGACCGTTCGCCACCAGGAGGTCTTCGAGTGAAAGCCAGTGTCCGCCGACAGCTCGCAAGCCGCAAGCGAAGAATCCTCCGCCGGATCAAGAATCAGCCCGGCGTCGAGCGTCATCAGCCGATGATGACCGCCTCCAATATCCACTATGAGATCGCCGAGAAGGTCCGGGCGATCGCACCCGGCGGGATCGGGGCAATGCACCTCCTGGCACGGAAGTTGGGGCTGGTCAACGGCATCGACCAGGGCCTTCACCTCCTGAAGCGGCACCTGCCGTACTTCGAGAGCGACCACGTCCTGAACATCGCCTACAACCTCCTGGCAGGGGGCAGCCGCCTGGAGCACCTCGAAGTCCGCCGCAACGACGAGGTCTACCTCGACGCCTTGGGGGCACAGCGCATCCCCGACCCGACGACCGCTGGCGACTTCTGCCGCCGGTTCACCGAAGGCGACGTCGAGCAGTTGATGAGCATCTTCAACGAGGCCCGGCTCCGGGCCTGGAAGGAACAGCCCGAGGACTTCTTCGCCGAGGCGTTCATCGACGCCGATGGGGCGCTCGCCCCGTCGGACGCCTGGTGCAAGCAGGGGGTGGACATCGCCTACGACGGGAGTTGGGGCTACCACCCGCTGGTGGTGTCGCTGGCCAACACCTCCGAGCCGCTCTACCTGGTCAACCGCAGCGGCAACCGGCCCTCGCACGAGCACGCCGACGTCTACCTCGACCAGGCCGCCGCCCTCTGCCGCCGGGCGGGGTTCCGGAAGGTCACGTACCGGGGTGACACGAAGTTCACCCAGACGAGGCACCTCGACCGCTGGGACACCGGCGGCATCCGGTTCATCTTCGGGATGGACGCCCGGGCCAACCTCAAGGGCCTGGCCGAGCGCCTGGACGACCTGCAATACAGCGAGTTGGAACGGTCGCCCCGTCACACGATCAAGACGGCGTCCCGCCAGGCCCGGGAGAGGCACAAGGAGCGGATCGTCGCCGAACGGCAGTTCGACACGTTGAAGCTGGTCGGCGAGGAGGTGGCCGAGTTCCCGTACAAGCCCGTCGCCTGCGAGAAGACCTACCGGGTGGTGGTGCTCCGCAAGAAGTTGGTGGTCGAGAAGGGTCAGTTGTGGCTGTTCGAGCCGGACCGGTACTTTTTCTACCTCACCAATGACCTCACGGCCCCGGCGCCGGAGGTCGTGTTCCTGGCCAACGACCGGTGCGACCAGGAGAACCTGATCGCCCGGTTGAAGGGGGGCGTGCCCGCGCTCAAGGCGGCGGTGGATGACCTGGTGAGCAACTGGGCGTCCATGGTGATGGCGTCGCTGGCGTGGACGTTGAAGGCGTGGGCGGCGTTGCTGCTGCCGGAGGAGCCGGGGCATGTCGAGGAGCACCGGGCCGAGCGGCGGAGGTGGCTGCGGATGGAGTTCGCGACGTTCCGGGCCGCGGTGATCGAGCTGCCGTGCCAGGTCGTGCGGGGCAGGGGGCGGTTGATCTTCCGGCTGATGTCGTGGAATCCGTGGCAGGGTGCGTTGCTGCGGCTGGTGGAGCGACTGCGGGTGTGCTGGTTGTGTTGACGAGGGGCGGCGATGAAGTCGGGGTCCGGATGCCCCGATCCGTGTGGGCCACCGAGCGAAGGGAGGGGGGAGGCGATGGTGGAGAAGCGAACCGGCGCGGCGACGGGGGCCGAGACCTCCGGACAGTAGAAGGTGCGCGTTGGAGCCGAGCATGGATTTATGTGAATTGTACATAGCTCGAA
>JAFANO010000053.1 GCA_019232645.1 Planctomycetaceae bacterium
GGTGTGCTCCTCGTGGTCCATGCTCGAGGTCTCGAGCGCCTGGACGATCAGCACGCCGCCGGGGTTGAGCCGCCGGCCGATCAGCTCGTAGAACTGCTTGGTGTAGAGCCGCAACGCCGGGCCATGGTCGAGGAAGTCGGTGATGTCGCAGATGACGACATCGAAGGTCCGGTCGGTCATCTCGAGGAAGCCGCGTCCGTCGCCGATGAGGACCTCGGCGCGGGGGTCGTCGAAGCTCCCCCGGTGCCAGTCGTCGAGGTGCTCCTTGCACAGCTCGACCAACTGGCCGTCGATGTCGACCATCGAGGCGCGCTCGACCGACTGGTGGCGGAGGACCTCGCGGAGCGTGGCCCCCTCGCCGCCGCCGATGATCAGGACCTCCCTGGGGCCGTCGTGCGCGATCAGGCCGGGGTGGACCAGGGCCTCGTGATAGACGTGCTCGTCGTCCTCGGCCGACTGGATTATGCCGTCGAGGAGCAGCATCGGTCCGTAGCTGAGGGTCTCGACGATCTCCACGTCCTGCATGGCCGTCCGGGCCTTGGCGATCGTCCGACCGCACGCGAACATGATCAACTCGTTGCCGTCGGCCTGCTCGGCGATCCATCGCCGGGGCTTGATCTCTCCTGCCATCGCCTCGCGCTCCTTCGTCTTGTCGGATCAGGTCAGGTCATGCGGAGTTGGGCAAGTTCACCAGGGTCGGCACGACCGCTCCCCGCAAGGCGGTTCCCATGCGATGCTCGTGCCCCCCGCTCCGGCCGCTCACGCCGCGATCCAGCGCGGTCATCTGCACCTGCGACGTCCTCAGGCGGTCGGCCAGGAATGAGCATGCTTTCTCGGGCATGGTGTGACAGCCGCACGTGTAGATATCGATCGCCGCGTAATGGTGCTCGGGCCAGGTGTGGATGGAGATGTGCGACTCGGCCAGGAGCACGAAGCCGCTGACCCCGCCCTCGTGGAAGCCGAAAGTCTCGTCGGCCAGCGCCGTGGCGTTGGCGCAGCGAGCGGCTTCCAGCAGGAGACGGCGGATCGTCGCGCAGTCGCTCAGGATCTCGGCGTCACATCCATCCAGTTCGGCGATGACATGTCGCCCCAGTGTGTCCATTCGGGAACATGCCTCCCAGCGAATGAGCCGGTATCGCGAAGGTCGCGGTCCACCGCCGGAAGGATGCCGGGCCGCGATTCCATTCGCGTGATCGTGCACGAGTGTCCCGGATCGAGCCTCGGATTATCCATCATGGGTATCCGGTATCGAGGTTCGTTGCGTTGCCCAACGAGGTGGGTACGGTAGCAATCATCGGAAAAACGCTCAAGACAGTTTAGCGGACCGGGAAAATCGTCAGAATCATGTCGGCTGACGGGTGGAGACGTCGCGCCGAACCTGGATCCGTCCCTAATTTTTCGGCAGGAGTGGGGCAAGCAAGAAGCCCTCTCCCCTCGCATTGGGGGTCGGGTGGCGGGCAAGGGACGAGGGGTATATCTCGTCGCTGCCCTCCCGCCGAGGATCTCGGGGCAGCAGGTCATCCATCGCCTGGCGGCGCAGGGTCACGCCGAATTCCTCCTCCACGATGCGCCGCAAGTCCCGGCACCGGGAGGGTGCAGACGCCGTCTAGCGGAGCCAGGCCCGTCTCTGGGTGAAGGCTTTGGCCCGCTGTTGGAGTTCGTCGAGGGCGTAGTGGTCGTGGACAAACTATGGATCAGGTCCCTGGTCGAATCTCGAGGTCCTATCCAACTTGCCTGGTCGACGAATCCAGCGGAAAAAAGGAGCGCACGAAATTTCCGGATTCCGTATAAAGAGCCCTGGGCCACCCGACGCACCCTGGACCCTCCCGTTGCCGTGAGCCTTCTCCATGTCGATCGCCACGCCCACCGCGCTGGACCGCGCCCGGACCAAGGCGTACCTCCGGCTCCTTCCCCTGCTGTTCCTGTGCTACATGATCGCCTACGTCGACCGCACCAACGTGGCGATCGCCAAGCTGACGATGACCCGGGACCTGCCGGGCTTCGACAACGCGGTCATCGGCTTCGGGGCGGGGGTGTTCTTCATCGGCTACTTCCTGCTGGAGATCCCCGGCACGCTGCTGGTGGAGAAGTGGAGCGCGCGGAAGTGGATCAGCCGGATCATGATCTCGTGGGGGATCATGGCGGCACTGACGGCGTGGGTGAAGACCCCCTGGGAATTCCACGCCGTCCGATTCTGCCTCGGCCTGGCCGAGGCGGGGTTCTTCCCGGGCGTGATCGTCTACCTGACCCACTGGTTCCCCAGCCGCGACCGCGCGCGGGCGTTGGCCTGGTTCTTTGTCGCCACGCCGATCGCCCAGATCATCAGCCCGAAGATCTCGAACGAGCTGCTGAAGATCGGCCTCGACGGGAACCCGACGCTCCTGGGGATGGTCGGCTGGCAGTGGGTCTACATCGCCTGGGGCCTCCCGGCGGTGGTCCTCGGCGTCCTGGTCTTCCTGCTCCTGACCGATCGCCCCGGCCAGGCGCACTGGCTCGAACCCGACGAGCGCGAGGCCCTGGAGCGGGAGCTGAAGCGGGAGAAGGCCCGGCACCACCCCGGCCGGCCCATGGGGGTGCTCGAGGGCTTGCGCCATCCCACGGTGCTGGCGCTGGCCGCGGCCTACTTCCTCGTCGTGGCGGGCAACTACGGCGTCGAGTTCTTCCTGCCGAGCATCCTGGAGCGGTGGTACGGCCTGAAGCTCGACCGCCTGACATGGCTGATGATCCTGCCGCCGATCGGGTCGCTGGTCGGCCAGCTCTTCGTCGGCTGGAGCTCGGACCGGACCCACGAGCGCCGGCTGCACGCGGCGATCCCGATCTCCATGGGGGCGCTGGCCCTGGCCGTGATCCTGATGCTCGAGGACCCTCCCCTGTGGCTGACGGTCGCCCTGTTCATCCTGGCCATGACCGGCCTGAAGGCCTACCTGCCGGCGTTCTGGTCGCTGCCCAGCCTGTTCCTGACCGAGGCCGCCGCCGCCGCCAGCATCGGGATGATCAACGCCGTCGGCAACCTGGGCGGGTTCCTCGGGCCCTACGTGCTCGGCAAGGTCGAGACGATCACCGGCTCGTTCCGGGGCGGGATCGCCTTCCTCGGCGCCTCGATCGCCCTGTCGGCGACCGTCGTCCTGGTCCTCGGCTTCTTCGGCGGGGTAGCTGGGGTCCGTCTTCGGACCCCGGTCCATCTTCCTGCTCCAGGGGACCGGGGTCCGAAGACGGACCCCAGCCACCCCGCGGTTGTCGGCTGACGAAAAATCGGCGCATCCTAAGGAGTTTGGCTACACTGAGTTCCGACACAGACGTCGATCCCTCGTCGACCTCAGGCAAAGCCGGGAAAACAGAGCCCCCAAAATCCGTGATGGTCAGGAAAATCCAGTGATCGGAGTCGCTTTCAGTCCCGATGGTAACAAAATTGTCTCAGGAAGTAAAGATGATGGGATTATAATT
>JAFANO010000065.1 GCA_019232645.1 Planctomycetaceae bacterium
GTCTTGACCGACATCATCGCGCACGCCCTGGGCCTGCCACCCGAAATCAAGCAGGACCTCCTGGCCGAGACCGATGTCGCGCGTCGTGTCAGCCACTTGCGGAAGATCCTCGGCCAGGTCGCTGATCAGGGCCCTCGCTCGGCCCACGAATCATGCCCGTTCCCGCCCCCATTTAGCATCAATTAGCAAGGCCCCGGCACGGCTTGATTTTCCCCGCGCGACGCCCTAGAATGGTTCCCGGATATTCAACGGAACAGCAAAGCACATAACATCTTAGATTTTCTTTCTCGCCTTCCCTCCGGCCGGCCCCTCGCCGCGGACGAGGGGGGACTGGGAGTCTGATCATGGCGATGACATATCCTGTCGAGAGGGCATCCCGCAACGGCGGTGTTACGGCCCCGGAAGATCACGAGCAGTCGGCCGGCGCCGAGGTCCCGGTGGGCATGGACCTCGAGCGCATCTGCCGCGCGGTCCGCGAGATCCTGATCGCCGTGGGGGAGGATCCCGACCGTGAGGGGCTGCGGGAGACGCCCGACCGCGTGGCGCGGATGTACGCCGAGGTGTTCCGCGGCCTGCATCAAGATCCCCGGGTGCATCTGCGGAAGACCTTCACCCAGAAGTACGATGAGATGGTCCTGATCAAGGATATCCACTTCGAAAGCTTCTGCGAGCACCATCTCTTACCTTTTACCGGCAAGGCCCACGTGGCCTACATCCCCAACGGCACGGTCATCGGCCTCTCCAAGATCCCCCGCGTCATCGACGTCCTGACAAAGCGGCCCCAGATGCAGGAGCGGCTGACGGAGGAACTTGCGGACCTCCTGATGAAGGAGCTCGACGCCCAGGGTGTCGCCGTGGTGATGGAGGCGACCCATAGCTGCATGACGATCCGGGGCGTGCACAAGCCCGACAGCTCGTTCGTCACCAGCGCCATGCGGGGCAGCTTCAAGGAGCGGCTGGCGACCCGTTCCGAGGTCCTCTCGCTGATCTTCGGCGGCAGGCCCTGATCCACGATCCGGCCGGGCTGGCCCGATCGATCCTCGAGGATGGAGGATCGAGGGCAAGAGGGTGGCGACGGCTGACGATGGCGGATCAGGCCCTGGCCTCGGCCTGTCACGCCCGGATGGCGTCTGCCCCCCGCACGCCCACCCTGTTGCCGGTCGGGAGAGAAATGCTATCGTGGGCCTCGTGTCCGACACCCCCTGCGAGCAGGGCCCCACCCACCCGATCGAGCTCGGGCGATGCCGATTCCGATGCTGTCCGATTTCGCGGTTCGCCTGGCGGGCGGGCTCGCGGTGTTGCTGCTGCTGACCCCCTGGCGGGTCGTCCCGGTGACGTTCTTCCGGACTCACTGCCAGGTCATCCTCGGCCTGCTGGTCCTGGCCACGCTCGACCTGTCGCGGCGCTCCGCCGGGCCGACGCTGGCGGTCGTGGTGGCCTCGGCGGCCCTGAGCTACGTCGCGTCGATCGCCTGGGGCCTGGGACTGCCTCGCGTCGGGGTCCCGATCACGGCGCTGGTCGCGCTGGGCTGCGGCGCGACGCTCGTGGCGGCTTCGAGGTCCCCCGACGGGCAGGTCTGGGCGCTCCACGCCTCGGGACGACTGGACTCGGCGTTCCTGATGGGCTCGACCCTGACGGCGATGCTCCTCGGGCATCATTACCTGACGGCCCCGGCGATGTCGATCGCACCGCTTCGGCGGTTCCTCCGATGCATGGCCTGGGCCCTCGGCGCCCGCGCCCTCCTGGCGATCCTGGGATGGTGGTCGGGGGTCGAGGGACAGGCCGCGACTCCCGCCTCGGACCCGCTCTCCTCGCTGTTCTGCGCGATGCGCTGGGGGATGGGGTTCGCCGGGCCGGCCCTGGCTACCGCCTTGACCTGGGAGACGGTCCAGATCCGCTCGACGCAGTCGGCGACGGGGATCCTCTACATCGCTTTCGCGCTCGTGCTGTTCGGGGAGCTGATCTCCTGATCCAAGACATCGCGGCCGGGATCTCCTGCCACACGGGACGGAGGACGTTCCTTCCCCGGGGAGCCCGTCGCGGTGGAATCTTCCTCGTGGCGCATCAGCCGTTACAATTGGAGGGGGTCTTCCCGTTTCCACCGGCGTCCGCGCCGGGGGCTGGAATGAGAGACGATGGAGTTGACGTTCTCGTGCCCTCATTGCGGCCTGGTCGGAAGGGTCGCATCGGTCGAATCGACCCCGACGGTCACCTGTCGGGGCTGCTCGCGGGGGCACCCGCTGCGTTCGGATGCATTTGAAGGGGGCGGCTTGCGGTCGTGCGCCTGGTGTGCGACCGATGACCTCTACGTCCAGAAAGACTTCCCCCAGGGCCTGGGCCTGCTGATCGTGATCGTGGGGTTCGCGATCAGCACCGTCTTCTGGTATCTCGAGCGCCCCATCCCGGCCTACGTGGTCCTGCTGGCGTCGGCCTTGCTGGACATGATTTTGTATTACCGAGTGCCCGACGTCACCATCTGTTACCGCTGTCTCGGCCAGTATCGCGGCGTGGGGTCCAATCTCGAGGGCAGGTTCAAGCCCTTCGACCTGGCGATCGGCGAGCGCTATCGCCAGGAGCGGCTGCGTGCCGAGCAGTTGCGCAAGCAAGGGGCGTCGGCCAACTCACCTCCTCCTGCCTGATCCGATGGGGTATCGAGGGTCGGCCGTCCATCCTGGGAAACCTGAGGTTGCCATCCAACCGTGGACGAGCGGCGCGGGCGGATTTACGATGATTTGCGCGGGATCGTCGAGGGCGAGTTGCTGTTCGCCCCGGTCGAACGCGCCCCCTACGCGCACGACGCAAGCCTCTACGAGATCGACCCGCTGGGCGTGATCGTCCCTCGGACCGAGGCCGACGTGGTGGCGGTGGTCCGGTACGCGGCCGAGAACGAGATCGCCATTCACGCGCGAGGGGCGGGGACGGGCCTGGCGGGCGAGTCGCTCGGGCCGGGGCTGGTCATCGACTTCAGCCGGCATCTGCGGAAGATCATCGACCTGGGGTCCGAGAGCGTGATCGTGCAGCCCGGGGTCGTCCTCGATGTGGTCAACGCGCGGTTGGCCCCGCTCGGTCGCCGGCTCGCGGCCGACGCGGGGGGCTCGGAGGTGTGCACGATCGGCGGGATGATCGGCCTCGATGCGTCGGGGATGCGGTCACTTCGGCGCGGGACGACCGGCGATCACGTCGAGCGGCTCCGCGTGGTCTTCGCCAACGGCGAGGGCGCCGAGCTGGGCTGCGAGCCGTGGCCGACCTACGACGACGAGCCCGTCGACTTCAAGGGGGTGGTCGTCCGCAAGCTTGGCGCGCTGGTCCGCCGCAGCGGCGAGGCGCTGGCGCGAAAGGCCTCCGGGACGCCCAAGAATCGCGCCGGCTATGCCTTGAACCGGGCGACGGTGCCCGATGGGATCCACCTGGCGCGCCTGATCGCCGGATCGGAGGGGACGCTGGTGCTGGTGACCGAGGCCACGCTGCGGACCGTCGCGCTGCCGCCGGCGCAGGCGGTGGTGGTCTTGCCGTTCGCCCGGATCGGCGACGCCGCCTCGGCCGTGCCCCGCTGCCTCGGCGCGTCGCCCTCGGTGTGCGACCTCTACGACTGGCGCTCGCTCCGCCTGGCCCGCGACGCCGTACCGGCGTTCCGAGACTGGATCGACGAGGCGGCCGAGGCGGCCCTGATCGTCGAGTTCGAAGGCGCCGACCCGGACAAGGTCGCCGGGCAGGCCCGCGCGCTGGCCGACGCGATGATCCGCCGTCGGCTGCTCGTCGCCCACCCGGTCGAAGTCTCTCGCCGCGGCGACTGCGAGCGCCTGCTCGGCCTCCGCCGCACCGTGGCGCCGCAGCTGATGCGGATGAAGGGTCCGGCGCGCCCCGTCCCGTTGATCGAGGACGTCGCGGTCCTCCCCGAGGCGCTCCCCGAATATCTCCAGCGGCTGCAGAACATCCTGAAGCAGCACGACGTGAGCTGGACGCTCGACGCGCACGCCGGCCAGGGCGTCGTTCACGCCCACCCCTTCCTCGACATGGCCGACTCCCGGGACGTGGCCAAGCTCGAGCCGCTGGCGACGCAAGTCTTCGAGGCGGCCTGGGACCTCGGCGGCACGATCTCGGGCGAGCACGGCTGCGGGCTCGCCCGGACGCAGTTCCTCCGCCGACAGTATGGCGAGCTTGTCCAGGTCTTCCGCGAGATCAAGGACGCCTTCGACCCTCTCAACGTGCTCAACCCCGGCAAGGTGATCGGCGACGACCCGCACCAGATGACCCGCGACCTCCGACGCTTGTCGCCGCCGTCGCCCGGGCCCTCGGCCGAGCCGACCCTGCTGCCCGTCCTGCGCTGGACCGACCGCGGCCCGACCGAGGTCGCCGCGACCTGCAACGGCTGCGGCGCCTGCCGCACGCTTCAGCCGACTTTGCGGATGTGCCCCATCTTCCGGGCGCTGCGGACGGAGGAGGCCACTCCCCGCGCCAAGGCCAACCTCGTGCGCCAACTGGCGACCGGCGCCATCGACCCGAGGCTCTGGGGGTCGGAGGACTTCAAGCGCAGCGCCGACCTCTGCATCCATTGCAACCTCTGCCCCAAAGAATGCTCGTCGGGCATCGACATCTCGAGCCTGATGCTCGAGGCGAAAGCCGCCTACGTCGAGAACCACGGGCTCCCCCCCCGCGACTGGCTGTTCTCGAGGGTCGAGCTCTGGTCGCGCCTGGCGAGCCGGCTGCCGCTGATGTGGAACACCCTGATGTCCAACCAGGCGGTCCGCTGGTCGGTCGAGCGGTTGTTCGGGCTCTCGAGGCTCCGCCAGCTCCCCAGGGCCCATCGGACACCCTTCGTCCGCCGCGCCGCGCGGTGCGGGCTGAATCGTCCCCGGCCGCAGGCGCCCGGCCCCCGGGTCCTCTACTTCGTCGACGTCTTCGCCAACTACTTCGACCAGGCGCTGGCCGAGGCGGCCGTCGCCGTGCTCCATCAGGCGGAGGTCAACGTCTACGTCCCGATGGCGCAGCGCGGCTCGGGCATGCCCGCGTTGATCGTGGGCGACGTGGAGTACGCGCGCGACCTGGCGCTGGCCAACCTGCGGATCCTGGGCGATGCCGTCCGCGACGGCTACACCGTCGTCTGCTCCGAGCCGACCGCCGCGCTGATGATCCGCCAGGAATACCTCAAGCTGACCGACGACCTCGACGCCGCGCTGGTCGCCGCGAACACCCGCGACCTCGGCGACTACCTCGCCGGCCTGCGCGCGCGCGGCCAGCTCCCGTCGCCCCGGCATCCGCTGAGGGCGCGGGTGGGGTATCACCAGCCCTGCCACCTCCGCGCGCTCGACGTGGGCACGCCCGGGCTCGACCTGATCCGGGGCATCCCCGAGCTCGACGTCGAGTTCATCGACCGCGGCTGCTCGGGGATGGCGGGGATGTTCGGCCTGACGCGCGACCACTTCCGGACCTCGCTCCGCGCGGGCCGAGGGCTCCTGAGCCGCCTCCGCGACGGCGACCTCGAGATCGGCGCCACCGAGTGCAGCGCCTGCCGGATGCAGATGGAGCAGGGCCTGGCCAAGCGGACCCTCCACCCGATCAAGCTGCTGGCCCTCGGCTACGGTCTCAACCCCTCTCTGCTCCGGCACTTCAAGGAGCCCAAGTCGCGCCGGGGACTCGCGTGACGCCGCGACGCCGCGACACGGCCCGTACTCGGGTTGACGAATCGGCTCGGAGCGGCTACCCTCCCCCCCGCTTGTCCCGTCACTTGCATGTCTTCAGACTGACCAGCGACGCTCGATTCGGTTTCGGCCGGGGCCGGCCGGATGACCCGGTCGTCAGGTCGAGTCGAACCTTGGGAGGAGCCGTGCGGGGGCACGACCAGACCGGCGGTCGCGCGCGTCGTCGCGCGGGGTTTTGGCTCATCGTCACGGCGTTGCTCGTCTCGGTCCCCGGCCAGGCCCAGGATGGGCTCGGCCCCCAGTGGCCGGGTCTCGCGACCGACGCCGTCGACCTCGCCGCGCACGCGATCCACGTCTGGAACTCCGGCGACGAGCAGTGGTTGGTCCTCCGGGGACGCGCCGCGATCCTTCAAGGGGTCGAGGGGCTCCGCGCCGGAGAGGCCGTGGTCCGGATCATATCGGCCCCTGACCCCTCAACCCCTGGCCGTCGCCTCGAGGTCTATGCCGAAGATCAAGTCCAGATGGTCGGGCAGACCGGCCCGCCACTGCGCAGGTTGCGCACGACGCTGAGGACCGAGAAGGACGTGCGGCTCAAGCCCTACGAAGACGGGGGATTGGTCCGCCTGCCCGGCCCGCCGAAGGGCCTCCCGCTGCTCGAGCGCGCGTTCCCCCGGACCTCGAACCCGGCGCCTCGGGGTCCGAACCGAGAGAAATCCCCCGGGATCGGCCCCGGAGGGCCTCCCGTCTCGACCTCCCCCGCACGCGCGGCCAACCCTGCCCCCTCGAACGAGCCCCGATCTCCCAGACGGCTTGGCCCGCCGGCCTCGTCGGCGCGCGCGGGATTGACGGACAACTCCCCTGAAGTCCCTGATCCATCACGAGGCGCGAGCGGTAAGCCTCGTCCGACGGCGATCGCTCCGCCCCTGATTCCCGTGACGTGGAACCTGATCGAGGCGATCCCGGACGAGTCGGCCGTCCCCGAGGTCGGGGCCACCTCGAAGACCGGGCCGCGTCGCGCCGGCGACCGAGCGGCGCGGACGGCCGACCCGGCCGTCACCCAGGCGCAGCTCGAGGAAGACATTTCCGGCGGGCCCCCGACCGCGGACGCCGGGGAGCTGCCACCTCCGGTCGAGGCCCCCGCGACCGGTGGGCCGGCGCTCGAGAGCCCGGTGATCGACAACGCGCCCGTCGTCCCCAACCTCTCGCCCTCGTCCTCGCCCGAGACCCCCCCGACGGTGGAACCCTTGCCCGGCCCCGAGGGCGGCCCCGCGCCACCGGTGCGACCGACTCCGCTGCCCGAGGAGGAGAAAAAGCCCGAGCCCGAGGCGAGCCCGATCCAGGCCTACACGCAACGGATCACGCGGATCCTCCCGCGCGACGGCGGGCCCAGGTTCTCGATCCACCCGCTGCCGATCGTCGACGGCGTCCAGACCCTGGTGGTCAAGGGAGGCGTCAACATCGTCACCAACGCCCCCGCCCCGACCGGAACCATCGACATCTCGGCCGACAGCGCGATCATCTGGCGCTCGGTCGGCCAAAACAAGGAGGTCCGCGGCCCCAACGGTGAGTACATCGAGCCCGCCGGGCAGCCGCTGGAAGTCTACCTCGAGGGGAACGTCATCGTCCGCCAGGACACGCGCCAGTTCGCGGGCAACAGCGACCAGAAGACCTTCCGCGCCAAGCAGGCGTACTACGACCTGCGCAGCGGGCGGTTCGTGGGGCTGGACGCCGAGATCGACATGTTCGCGCCGGGCCTGATCGCCCCGACCCGGATGTTCGCTCCCAGGATCGACCAGTTTCGCCCGCTGGTCCCCGGGCCCGACGGCAAGCTCCGGTACGGGTTCGAGCAGATCCAGGCCGACCACACGGTGATGACCGGCAGCCGGTTCCCCACGCCCGGCTACCGCTTCACCAGCCGGTCGATCGACGTCACGAAGGTCGTCAGCACGAAGACCAACCCCAGCTCGGGCCGGACCGCCGGCAACCCCAAGGACCCGAAGACGCCGCAGGAGCTGACCTGGAGGATCGAGGCCCGCCAGAACCTCTTCTTCCTTGGCCCGGTCCCCATCTTCTATTACCCCCGGTTCGTCGGCAACGCCGACGACCTCGAGCCGCCGCTCCGCTCGGTCATCTTCCGGAACAACAACTACCTCGGCAATCAGGTGCTCAGCGACTTCAACGGTTTCCGGCTCCTCAGCATCCGGCAGCCCGTCTGGATCGACAACTGGAACGTCGACCTCGACTACCTGAGCATGCGGACCAAGGACTTCCCCGCGCTGGGGAGCGAGATCGCCTGGTTCGGCAAGGACTTCCTCCGCGA
>JAFANO010000093.1 GCA_019232645.1 Planctomycetaceae bacterium
CAACGACACCATCTCGAGCGGGCCCAGTGTGCCATGCGAGAGCGGCGGGGGCAACCTCGTGGGCTGTTAGCCAGTCCCTCCTCCTCCTGAATCATCCCGCCGGCACGCGGCTTGCGCGCACCTGATCCCGGGAGGATGTGGGACGGCGCGTCGGGGGCTATCCGTCCACGATCCGGCCGTCCCGGATCTTGATGACGCGGTCGGCCGCCGCGGCGACCTCGGGGCTGTGGGTCACGAGCACGAGCGTCAGCGACCGCTCGCGGCGGAGCCGGCCGAGCAGCTCGAGCACCTCGGCCTGCGCGACGCTGTCGAGGTTCCCGGTCGGCTCGTCGGCGAGCAGGAGCGCCGGCTCGTTGGCCAGGGCGCGCGCGATCGCCACCCGCTGGCGCTCGCCGACGGAGAGGCGGCTCGGGATGTGGTCGCGGCGGTGAGCCAGGGCGACCTCGTCGAGCAGGCGGACGGCCCGCGCGACCCGCTCGCCCCGAGGCCAGGGACCCTCGAACATCGGCACCTGCACATTCTCCAGCGCCGAGAGCGTCGGCAACAGGTGGAACGACTGGAAGACGAACCCGATCCGGCGGGCGCGGAAGGCGTCGAGGTCGAGCGCGCCCAGCGGCACGCCCTCGAAGTAGACCTCGCCCGAGGTCGGACGATCGAGCCCCCCGAGCAGGTGCAGCAGCGTGCTCTTGCCGCAGCCGCTCGGCCCGGTGACCGCGACCGACTCGCCCGCCGCCACCGCGAGCGAGACGCCTCGCAACGCCCGCACGGCGCCGTCGGGATAGATCCGGGTCAGCCCCTCGGCCTTCAGCAGCGGCCCGGCGTCACTCATGGCGCAGCGCCTCGGTGGGGGCGAGCGTGGCCCCGCGCAGCGCCGGATAGAGGCCGCCCAGGAGGCTGAGGACCACCGCCATCGCCAGGCCGACGCCCAGCGCGGCGGGGGGGATCTTGCCGGCCACGAAGCCGCTCGCCGTGGGCGACCGCGCGAGCATCCGGACCCCCGCGAACCCCAGCGCCGACCCCAGGACCGCCCCGGCGCCGCCCAGCGCCAACGCCTCGCCCAGGATCAGCGCCAGGACCCGCCGCCGCCGCCAGCCCAGGGCGCGGAGCACGCCGATCTCGCCCGTCCGCTCGAAGACCGACATCATCATCGTGTTGAGCACCCCGACCGCGCCGACCACCAGCGCGACCAGCGAGGTCGCCCAGGCCATCGACTTCGCCAGCCGGATCCGGATGTCCCGCTCGACGTAATCCCGCGCCGGGACCGCCGCGACCCCCGGGATCTCCGCCTCGATCCGACGCCCCAGCGCCTCGACCGACGCATGGTCGCGCGCCTCGGCGACGATCGCGAAACCCGTCAGGTCCCCCTCCCGGCCCATCATCCGCTGGAGCTCCTTGAGGGGCACGATCAGCCCGCCGTTCTCGAACAAGCTCGCGCTCTCGAAGATCCCCACGACCCGGAACCGCTCGCCCGCGACGTCGATCGAGTCGCCGACCTTCTTCCGGAGATTCAGCGCCAGGACCCGCCCGAGCAGCGCCGAGCGGCCACCTCCCTCGGCGAGAGTCCGTCCCTCCAGGACCTTGATGCCCCGGAAGAGCAAGCTCCCCGGCTCCCAGCCGTTGATCAACACGCTGACGAGGTTCGCCTCCTCGAACGAGACCACGTCCATCAGCGACCCCGCGAGATCGCGGACCCCCTTGACCTGGCGCAACCGGTCGCCGATCGCCTCGTCGAGGTTGCTGGTCAGCTTATCGCTGACCCCCGCGCGGACCACGATCAAGTCGATCCCCTTCGCCTCGTTGATCGCCAGGAACGACCGTTCGAACCCCCAGGCGATCCCCAGCAACGCCACCACCGCGGCGATCCCAATCGCCAGCCCGACGACCGTCAGGGCCGTCCGGACGCCGCGGCGCAGCAGGTTCCGTGCGATCAGGGTAGTGAAACGCATAAAATATTCGAGTTATAATAATTTAAAACATATAGTGTTGGGGCCTGCGCGACGGCCCGCTCAAGGTGCCTGCCCCACCATGACATACCCGCCCCCGTGCCAAATCTCCTCGTATCGGCAGTCCTTGAGCACCGCGCGGCCGGTCGCGGCGATGTCGAGGTCGCGATGCCGCTCGACCAGGTCGGTGAAGGCGTCGCCCAGGTGCATCAGCCGCGCGACGATCCAGCGGTCGACC
>JAFANO010000326.1 GCA_019232645.1 Planctomycetaceae bacterium
GCGCTGCGGAGGCGGTCGGCATCGTCGTCCCACGAGCCGCCGCGGGCCACGTAGGGGTACTCCTTGGCGGTCGGGAGGGCGACGGGGCCGCGCGCCACCGCGCCGTTCATGGACCTACTGTAATAGTCCGGGACGTACTGGTCCAGACACCATTCCGAGACGTTGCCGTGCACATCGTAGAGGCCCCAGGCGTTGGGCTTCTTCCGGCCGACCGGTTGCGGCTTCTCGGCGTTGTCGACGTACCAGGCGTAGTCCCGGAGCTTGTCGGGGTCGTCGCCGAAGGAGTAGGCGGTCGTCGACCCGGCGCGGCAGGCGTACTCCCATTCGGCCTCGGTCGGCAGGCGATAGACCTTGCCCGTCTTGGACGAGAGCCAGCGGCAGTATTCCATGGCCGCGTGGTGCGTGATGCAGATGACCGGCTGCCCCCTGCGCCCGAGCCCGAACGTCTCGTCGGCGTAGGGCGGGGTGGGCCGGGTCACGGCGTCGGCCGCCTGCTCCCCCTCCGGCTGCTTGGCGAGGTCCACCCCCTCGCGCTTCTTCCGCCTCAGGTCCATCGAGAAGGCGAACTGGTCGTACTCGTCCCAGGTCACCTCGTGCTTGCCCATCCAGAACGGTGCGATCTCGACCTCGTGCCGCGGCCCCTCGTCCTCCGACCGCTTCTCCTCCGAGGGCGGGCTGCCCATCAAGAACGTGCCGCCGGGGATGGGGACCATCTCAAACTTCAGGTCGGTCCCGGGGATCGTCTCGACGTACGGCTTCATCTCCGAGGCGCGGGACTCCTTGCGATCGTCTTGCGCCCGGAGGGCGGGCCTGACCACGGACCCGAGCACCATCAGGACCAGCAAGGCGAGGCGGCGAGGGTGGGGCGAGGATGGGCGCACGTCTGGTATGCTCCAGCAAAGTCGGGGCCGCTCGGCCTCGATGGACCGGGACCTCCGGGAGGCTCGACGATGGTTGATCATATGAGTGACTGGCTGTTCGGGATTGCCGCGGCGCTGCTCGGTCTGGGCCCCAAGCCGGGGCCGACGTTGACGCGGTTCGAGTACGCGGAAACGCACATGAGCAGCCATTTCCGAATCGTTTTATACACCGACCGCGAGGAGACCGCCAGGAGCGCCTCCCGCGCGGCGTTCGCGAGGATCGCCGAGCTGGACGCGGCCCTGAGCGACTACCAGCCCGACAGCGAGCTGGCGCGGCTCTGCGGCCAGGCGGGCGGCCCGCCGGCCCACGTCGGAGCCGACCTGTTCGACGTGCTGGCGCGGTCCCGGGCGATGTCCGAGCGATCGGGCGGGGCGTTCGACGTCACGGTCGGCCCGGTGGTCCGGCTCTGGCGGCGGGCGCGCCGCGACCGCAAGATGCCCGCCCCCGAGCGACTGGCGGGGGCGCGCGCACTGGTCGGCTATGAGGCGCTGCGGCTCGACCCCAAGGCCCGGACGGTCCGGCTCCTGAAGCCCGGGATGAAGCTCGACGTGGGTGGGATCGCCAAGGGCTACACCGACGACGAAGCGATCCGGGTGCTGAAGCGGCACGGAATCGATCGCGCTCTGGTCGCGGGGGCGGGCGACATCGTGGTCAGCGGCCCCCCACCCGGCAGAGACGGCTGGTCGATCGGGATCGCGTCACTGGAACCGTCGCGAGCCGCGCCAAGCCGCTTCATCGCCCTGCGCGACGCGGCGATCTCGACCGCAGGCGACGCCGAGCGGTACGTCGAGATCGACGGCCGGCGCTACTCGCACATCATCGACCCCTGGACGGGCCTTGGGGTCGTGGACCGTTGCGGCGTGACGGTGGTGGCCCGCGACGGTGCCACCGCCGACAGCCTCGACACTGCGGTCTATGTCCTCGGTCCCGAGCGCGGCCTCCCCTTGGTCGAAGCCACCCAGGGCGCCGCCGCCCTGATCATCCGATCGATCGACGCGACCGTGCAAATTTTCGAATCCCGACGATGGAGGGAGATCCCCCAGGCCGGTCCGGAATAGACGACGTCCCTCGCCAGACCGCCAGGGACGACTTTCAAAGGCTCTGAAGACTTCGTCGTCCAGGACCTGATCATCGAGCGCCGCGTCATCCGTTAACGCCGCGAACGCTGGCAGGACCCAAACGGCCAAACCCTGGTCGCCACCTTGCCCCCCGAGGTCATCTCCGGCAGCCACTTCGGGCCCAACCTGATCGGTTTCATCATCCACCAGCACCGCCACCGGTACGTCGCTCATTAGCTCATTCCTGTTGTCTCGTGAATATCCGAATTGATTCGTCGTCCTTCGCCTTGAGCTGAGCAAGCGATCTCCGGTTCCTGAAGAAGCCACTCCGGAGTCACGATGTGAACGAGTTCGTGCATGCACATTAAAATCAGTTATTTTATTGAGTTTCGAGGGAATCCGAGTGCCATTCCTGTCTGAGCCCGAGTCAAGATCCTGGACGCTCGAGTTGATGATTGCAACCTAAGATTCACAGCTTGCTGATGTCCTGTCGATGGTATTGCCCACGCGACCCCAACTTGACTACAATAGATTTAGGCGCGGAAATGACGTGGCAGGATCGCGGCGGACATGTCGGACTGTGCCTTGCAACGCTAACCCAATCTCAGCGCTACCCGAAGCCGAAGTGGCGGAATTGGCAGACGCGCTAGGTTCAGGTCCTAGTGGGCTAACCATGCCCGTGGAGGTTCAAGTCCTCTCTTCGGCACTATGCGGGACAAGGGGTTAGGGCGACAAACCCTGGCCCCTTTCTCTTGCGCCACGCGAGCCTCTGGCGAAATCGCCGCGGTCGCATTGGGGCGACGCCGCTCCGTCCCGCGGAGGTCCGCCCTGGCGTCCATCCAGAACCGCAACGGGAGCTACAAGCTCCCCTTCTGCTACCTCGGCCGGCGGCACTACCTCACCCTGGGCAAGGTCACGGAGATGGAGGCCGAGGCCAAGTCGGCCCAGGTCGACGAGCACCTGCTCCGCATCCGGCAGAAGCTCGTCCGGGTCCCGCCCGGCGGCGCCATCGAGGAGTTCGCGCTGCACGACGGGCAGGTGACCCGGCCCGAGGAGGCGGTCGCAGCCCCGCTCCCGCTCGCCCGGTTCCGGCAGCTCTACCTCGACACGCACCGGAACGGAGCGATGGAGGCGGACAGCCTGGACACCGTCGAGATCCACCTCGACCACCGCACGGAAGAGAGGGCCCGCCGAACCGGACGGGTCCGCTCGTCCTTCCCGTGATGGATGCCGACCTTCCGGCCAGAGGCCCGCTGGTCGGTCTTGCCCCGGCGGATGGTAAGGACAAGCCCCTCGTCGCGGAGCGCCACGTCCTCGACATCGAGTGCAACGAGCTCGCTCCGGCGGAGTGCGCCAGCAAACCCTTACGAGGAGCAGCGCGCGGTCGCGGAGCCCGTGCCGCGTTGGCGGGAGCGAGCCGATGATCTGTTTCACCTGGGCGGTGAGCGTCGGTGCTTTCTGGTCGCGCGAGATCCTTCTTCCGCTTGAGGCCTTGCATGACGGGTCTCAGCCCCGGGTGCTGCGTCGGGTCCCGCGAGCTTGTGGGCCGCCGAGATGGCGGCGAGCCTGGGGCAGATGGAGCTCCTCTTGTGTGTCTCCCCGAGAGCTACGACGTAGTCGATGAAGTCTCCCATCTGCTGCTCGTTCGGGCCGGGGTGGCCCTGCGGGAACCCGTGAATGTCGGGGAAGGCCATTTGACCGCCTCCGAGCCGCCGGACAGGACGGATGGACGGGGCCGGCCCCACCGGGACGACGGCGGTTGCCACACCAGCCGGACACACCTGCGTCAGGGTCCTGGCACCGGCTCGGAAGTGGCAGGCCGAGAGGGGGGGCGGAGCAACTGGCAGGTTGCTCGCCACCCCTCGTCCCCGCGATTCGCTAGACGACCAGTGGGCGGACGAGCTCCGTGCGCCAGGTGGCCGGATCGGGGCTCGACTCCGGGCCCACGAGGTAGCACTCCCAGAGATCCGCCCGCGGCGTGTGCCCGTTCGCCTCGATCCAGTCGCAGAACTCGCCCCAGGCGGCAGCTAGCCCCTCGTAGGGCCCACGGTAGACCGTCCGGGCCACCCGCGCGGCGGGCAGCATTCCAGCCGTCACTCGACCCGCAGCGGTCACCGGCGTCGCGACCGGGACGCAGACGTCGAAGTCGAAGGTGTCCGTGGGCTTGCGCCGGTGGTGGGTGAACCACGGCCCGGCCGGGGCGATCCCCTGGGCGGCGATGACGGCATAGACCTCTCGGATGGCCGGCCCCATCACTTCTTGGATCTCGGCTCGTGGGACGACCAGGGGGATGAACGCGGTCAGCCGGTCGGCGGTCTCCTTGACCTGCGGCGTCTCGATCATGAGGGCATTCCCTCCGGGGATGTGGTTTCAGACGGGCAGAGCAGGCCCTCTGCTCGATGCAGCCCGCTCCCCCCTCCGGTAGACAGCTACCCCGGCGAGGAGCGCCTCGAGCCGATTGTAGTCCGCGCCAAGTCCCTTGTCGAACCCACCGGCGAACGCCCCGTCTCGGGCCCCTTTCGACGGGTAGAGCACGGTCAGGGTGAGCGTCGTCTTCTCACCTCGGTTGGTGAGGACGAGCGTC
>JAFANO010000299.1 GCA_019232645.1 Planctomycetaceae bacterium
CAACCAGCATGGCGAGATCGTACAGGTGCTGATCGCGAAACTCGTTGTGCCGCGCAGGGCGTCAACCGCCGCCTTGGTGGAAGAGGGGTCGCCGTAGCAGACGGACGAGACCGGGTAGAAGGATTCAACCCCGACCGGGTCCTCAAGACCCGAGGGCGGAGTCGGGGTTGACGTCCGGCCCGGGATGGAGCGACGATTGCATGCCTACCCAAGCCGCCGTGGCTGGGGTCCGGATAGCGACTGTGGAGGTCGGGGCGATGGCTGACGTCGACCAAGAACATCACCTCGCGTTCCCACGGCTCGACGAGACCGAAGTCGAAACCTTGGCCGGCATGGCCGACCTCTGTACATTCGGAGATGGCGAGGCCCTGTTCCGGGCCGGGGAACGAGGCTTCCCCTTCTATGTCGTCGAGTCGGGCGCGATCGCGATCGTGGACGAATCTGGCGACGAGCCGAGGACGCTCGTTGTCCACGGTCCGCGCGAGTTCACGGGCGACGTCTCGCTGCTGACCGATCGTCCGGCTGTCATCTCGGCCTACGCCAGGGGGGGTTGCAGGGCGTACTGCGTCGCGTCCCGCGACCTGCGCCGGGTGATCCAGGAGATCCCCAATCTCAGCGATAAGCTGCTCGAGGCGTTCCAGACGCGCCGAATCCTGCTCGAGCGCTCCGGGTTCGTCGGTGTGCGTGTGATCGGATCGCTGGGCGATCCGGATTTGACGGCCATCCGCGAGTTCTTCGACAAGAACAAGGTCCCGCACACCTGGATCGACGCCGACGAGCCGGCAGGCCGCTCCGCCCTGGAATCGCTGGGAGTCGGACCGGATCAGACGCCGTTCGTGGCCTGTGCCCGGGGCACGCTCGCGACGCGCCCCTCGGTCGCCCAGTTGGCCGAGTGCATCGGCCTGAAACGTCGGATCCGCACCGAGCCGTTCGACTTGGTGATCGTCGGCGCCGGGCCGGCCGGCCTCGCGGCGGCCGTCTACGGCGCCTCCGAGGGCCTGGCCACCCTGGTCCTCGACCGATTCGGCCCGGGTGGCCAGGCCGGGACCAGCTCGCGGATCGAGAACTATATGGGATTCCCCGCCGGCCTGACCGGGGCCGACCTGGCCAACCGGGCCTACCTCCAGGCCCTAAAGTTCGGGGCCGAGCTCGTCGCCCCGGTCGACGTCCGCTCGATGACTCGCGAGGACGATCTGCATCGGCTCGAGTGCGACGACGGGCAGCTCGTCCGCGGCCGGACGGTCCTCGTCGCGACCGGCGCCACCTACCGGCGTCTCCCCGTCGCCGGGTGCGAGCATTGGGAGGGGGCGGGGATCTTCTACTCCTGCACCTCGGTACATGCGCGCTCGTGCCGGGGCGGCCGCGCCGCCGTCGTCGGCGGCGGCAACTCGGCCGGTCAGGCGGCGATGTTCCTCGCCGAGCACACCCCCGGGGTCGCGCTGCTGCTCCGCGGGGGTGACCTGCGCAAGAGCATGTCCGACTACCTCGCCCGCCGGATCGAGCGTCACGGCAACATCGAGGTCCTTCGCCACGTCGAGGTGGACGCCGTCGAGGGCGGCCGTTCGATCACGGGGCTTCGGCTCCGCGACCTCCGCGACGGGGGATCCCGCAGCCTCGATTGCTCGGCGGTGTTCGTCTTCATCGGGGCGCAGCCGCGGACCGACTGGATGCCCCAAACCATCGCCGTCGATTCCAAGGGGTTCATCCTCACGGGGGCCGATGCCGCACGCTCCGGCCGCTGGCCCCTCACGGACCGCGAGCCTTGTACGGTTGAGACCACCTGCCCGGGGGTCTTCGCCGCGGGAGACGTCCGCAGCGGCTCGACCCCGCGCGTCGCGTTTGCCGTCGGCGACGGTGCCCTGGCGGTCACGTGCGCGCACCGGGTCCTCTCGGGGCTTTGATTGGCTCGCCGCGATGCGTTGCACATCCAGCGACTCGAGGTGAGGCTTGCGGAGGATCGACGATCCGGAGGCTGTCCTCACATGCGGAGGGCTTGGCCGAACGCGGTGGGATGGGCGGCTGGCGAGGTTCTCGGTTCCTGCCGGATGTCGTTTACCGACCCCGAGCGCTTGAGCCCGCGAAAGTCAAGGGCTCAGGTGCTCCACGAGGATCCGCCGGACCTCGCGGATGACCGCGGGCCGGTCCTGGCACAGGTGGCCCGAGGACACGAGCAACTCGGACGCCATCCCGTCGAGGTGCGCGCTCTCGTACGGGACCAGGCCGTCGCTACCGCCGGCCCTGGGCGGGTCGCGCAGGTCCGCGATGATGGAATGGGCCTTGATCGTCGGCGCGAGTCCGAGCTCATCCAAGCCCACGAGGATCGGCGCTTGCCACTCCAATTCGTCGACGCTGGTGGGCAGGCCTTTGCGGAAGCGTTCCTTGAAGAAGTCCGGGCCATTGCGGGCCATGAGCCGGCCGTACGACGCCCGGAGCGGGTCGGGGAGGCGAACGAGCCGCGAGCCGAGGTGCCCCAGCCGGCCCTGATCGACCCGGCTCCCGCGGTGGGGCGTGGCGATGAAGACCACGCGACGGACCTCCGACAGTGGCTTGAAGATCAGGGCACGGCGGAAGAGGTCGCAATCGTCCGGGTCGCCCGCGAGCTCGTCGACAGGCCGATCGCTGATGAGCTGCCACAAGCGGGTCCTGCTCTCCTGGACCATCATCTTGGTCAGCAGACCGCCCATGCTGTGGCCGACGATGACCATCCGGTCGAACGCCCCGTCCGAGCCATGGGGGGCGAACTTCCGGCGCACCTCCTCCAAGTCGCGCCGCAGCAGCCAGGCCGAATACGGGATCGGGTCGCCCGTCGAGTAACCGAAGGTCCAGAGCTGGTATCGGTCGCGGAGGGCCGCATCGGCCTCCAAGCTCTCGATCATCCGGGACCACGACCACGGATTCGACCACAGCCCGTGGATGAAGATCACGGGGATTTTGCCGCGCTCGTAGGGTCGGAGAAGGGAGAGGCCCGTCGGCTCGTACCGAAACAGCCCCGCGACGTCCGCATCCCGCTGCGCCGGCGAGCGGCCGGGCGCCCCCCGTGAGGAGTCGGATTCGACTCCCGACGGACTCTGGGCCCAGGCCGATGTCGCCGCGATGAGTGCGACGATCGCGGCCGAGGATCCGACGACACGCATACCCTTCGCCTCCGCCGATCCTGGGTCGTTCAACGAACCGGTGCCGGACACTCCAGGTGCTCGCTCGGCTCGCGCCTTGCGGGACGCATATCAGGTGTAGCCGGACCCAGGCGGCGCTTGCAACCCCCTCGCCGCCCGGGCCAGCAAGATCGCGACCGTCAAGCCGATGCCGAGCATCATCAGGCTCAGGAACCGCAGGCCGCTGCGGAACCCGTGGGCGATGCTCTCGACCGTCGCGAAGCCGCCGAGGACTCGGCTCGTCTCCTGCTGGAGGGCGGGCCCGCTCAGCCCCCGCTGGCGGAAATAATCGGCGACTCGGGACGACGCCTCCGCGACCGCCGGCCGGTCCTCGCGGAGGTTGAGGCGATAGACGTCCAGCGCCCGGTCGGACCAGGCCCGCACCATCGTCCCGGTCGCGGTCGGCACCGTGAGGATCGGCACGACCAATCCGACGATGCCCAGCGCGCCGGCGTAGAGCATGTCCTTCGGGTCCAGCCCCTCGAGCTCGTCGGTCAGGAACACCGGGGGATCAGTCCGAGGAACGTCCCCCAGCAGGCCAGCATGGCCGCCACGCGCCCCTTGGCGGTGAAATTGTCGATCGACGACAGCCACCACACGCAGGCCGCGGACCCGAGCATCCCCACGATCAGCCAGATGTGCCGCAGCGACCGGCGGTGGAACCGGGTCGTGAGGAAGGTGGTCGCCGCCATCGTCGCCGTGGTCGGCACCATCAGCCAGCCCGCCAGGGTCCGCGGGTAGCCGCGCAGCTCGGTGCAATACAGGCCGACGATCGAGAGCACGGCCACCATGTGCAGGAGCATCAGCCCGCGCGTCATCAGGGAGAGCACGTACACCCGCGAGCGGAGGATCCGGTTCAGGTGCTCGTCGGGGCTCAGGCCCGACCCGAGCCAAACGACCAGCACCACCGGCAGGGCGATGCAGAGGGCCGCCGTGGCGACGAACTGGTTCGACGACCAGCCGCCCCACTTGCGATACCAGGCGAAGGTGAACTCGATCGCCACGATCCAGGCCACGAAGGCCGTGACGGCCAGCCAGTCGATCGGCAGGTGCACCGGCCGCGGCGGCCGATCGGGGCGGATGAACCGCCAGACCAGGACCGCCGCCGCCAACCCGACCGGCACGTAGGCCCAGTACATCCACCGCCACGATAGATACACGTCCAGGTAGGCGTTGACGAGCGGGGTGATGTGCCGCGTCGAGTAGGCGAACACGCCGTAGAAGCCGATGGCCACCAGCAGGGCCCGGTCGAACTGCTTGTAGAGCGTGACGCGGCAGATCGCCATCGCCAGCATCTTGCCGAACCCCTCGACGAGCCGGGCCAGGGCCAGGGTCACGAGCCCGGTCGCCGCGCCACAGAGGACGTTGCCGGCGGAGAAGACGAGCATCGCCAGGACCAGCGTGTACCGCTTGCCGATCCGGACCGACAGCGACAACCCGGCGAACACGCCGAAGATGACTCCGACCCCGTACCCCACGGTGACCCAGGTCATGTCGTACTCGTCCGCCTCGATGCCGAGGCGGAGGGCGTCGTCGGTGATGACCGTCTGGACCAGGGTTTGGTAGGGCGTGAAGAAGACGAAGAGGATCGCCAGGGCGGCCAGCCAGTACCGGGGTCCGAGCATCAGGGGCGACGCGGGCGCGACGGTCTCGCTCGGGGGCTGGGCGGTGAGCGTCGTCATGGAGTCGCCGCCCTGGCCATGCCGGCGGCATCCCCGTCGCGGGCGGGCTCCCCGGAAGTCTCGGGCGCGTTGTATCGCGCCTCGAGCTCCTCCATCGCCCGGGCCGCGGAGGCGGCCCACGCGGCATCGCCAGGACCATGCGTGATGGCCACCGTCGCGGACAGCCCGGCGCGGAGCCGCGGCCACCGGTCGTCGCGCTCGATCTGGATCCGCACCGGCACGCGCTGGACCACGCGGGTGAACTCGCCGGAGACGACGTTCCGCGGCATCAGCGCGAACTGGGCCCCGGTCGACTTGTTGACCCAGACGACCCGGCCACGGAACGGGTCCGCGAAGGCGTCGAGCTCGATGCGGACCGGGTTGCCGGGCTCGACGCCGGGGAGGCGGTCCTCCTCCAAGTTGGCCTCGACGTAGAGCAGGTCCGAGTTGTACATGCTCAGCAGGGGGGAGCCTGCCGGGGCGAAGTCGCCCAGGTGGCGGTACCGCTTGACCACCACGCCGGGGAACGGGGCCCTGACCTTGGTATAGGCCAGGTCATCCTCGGCGGACTCCAGCGACCGCCGGGCCTGCTCGACCGTCTGCTCCTTGACCTTGACCAGCAACTCGAGCACGCGGATCTGGTCGTAGCCGGTCTCCGAGAGGTCAATGCCCTTGGCCGCTTTCTGTTCCGACTTTTGCGCGGCCTCCAGCGTGCGCCGGGCGACGTCGATCTGGGTCCGGGAGACCAGGGCCTTGGACAGCCGGGCTGCGGCGAGGTCGACCTGCGCCAGGGCGGAGTCGCGGGACTGCGTCACCTGCTGCTGCCGTTCCTGGGTGCTGGCCCCCTGCTGCGCG
>JAFANO010000309.1 GCA_019232645.1 Planctomycetaceae bacterium
GACGGGCGAACGCGACTTATGAACCAGTTCGGATTGGTCCGCATCACCTGCGCCTCGACGACGACCGTGGTGGCGAACCCCGAGGCCAACGCGGAGGCGGTCATCGGCCTCCTGGCCGAGGTGCCGGACAGCGACGTCGTGCTCTTCCCCGAGCTGGGGATCACGGCCTACACCTGCGCGGACCTGTTCGGCCAGGCCGAGTTGCTGGAGGCGGGGCTCCGGGAGACCTGCCGGATCGCCGAGGCCACGCGAGGGCGTGCGCAACTGGTCGTGGTCGGGCTCCCGGTCGCGGTCGGCAACAGCCTGTATAACTGCGGCGTGGCGATCGCGGAGGGGCAGGTCCTCGGGATCATCCCCAAGCAATTCATCCCGAATTACAAGGAGTTCTATGAGAGCCGCTGGTTCAGCTCGGCCAACGGGCGAGAGCCCCGGGAGATCGACTTCGGCGGCCGGCTCGTCCCGTTCGGGATTGATCTGTTGTTCCAGGCCAGCGGCGGGGTCGTGGTGGGGGTCGAGGTCTGCGAGGACCTCTGGATGCCGATCCCGCCGAGCTCGGTCCAGGCGATCGCCGGGGCCAACATCCTGCTCAACCTCTCGGCGAGCAACGAGACCATCGGCAAGAGTACCTACCGGACCGACCTCGTGGTCGGCCAGTCCGGCCGGTGTATCGCCGCGTATGCCTATGCCAGCTCGGGGCCGTCGGAATCGACGACCGACCTGGTCTTCGGGGGGCATTGCCTGATCGCCGAGAACGGCCGGCTGCTGAAGCAGTCGAGCCGGGTCGGCGACGGCGGCGCGATCGTCCGGGGGACCTACTTCATCACGCAGGACGTCGACGTCCAACGGCTCCAGGCGGAGCGCCGCTCGACCACGAGCTTCGACGACGTCGTGAAGTACCTCTCGCCCTGCCGCACGATCGCTTTCCGCCTCCGGGAGGAGATGGGCGGGCTGGAGCGTGAAGTGGTGAGCGCGCCGTTCGTGCCGAGGGCCGACGCCGAGCGGCATCGCCGTTGCGCCGAGATCTTCGGCATCCAGTGCGCGGGGCTGGCCAAGCGGATCGAGCGACTCCCGTCCGGCACCTCCTTGAACATCGGCATCTCGGGCGGCCTGGATTCCACGCTGGCGCTGCTGGTGACGGTCAAGACGTGCGACCTGCTCGACATCGACCGCCGCCGGATCTCCGGGCTGACGATGCCCGGGTTCGGGACCACGCAGAAGACCCGGACCAACGCACTCGACCTGATGGGACACCTCGGCGTCTCCAGCGCGACCATCGACATCTGCCAGCTCGCGCTCGACACGTTCAAGGCGATGGGCCACGCGCCGTTCGGGATCGAATGCCGCGCGATGGACGTCGAGGCGTTCAAGGCGGCGCTGGCGAGGGTGCCGACCGAGCGGCGCTGTGACCTGACCTTCGAGAACGTGCAGGCCCGGTTGCGGACGTTCCTGCTCATGTCGCGCGGCTTCGTCGTCGGCACCGGCGACCTGTCGGAGCTGGCGCTGGGATGGTGCACCTATAATGGTGATCACATGAGCATGTACAACCCGAACTGCTCGATCCCCAAGACGCTCGTCAAGTTCCTCGTCGAGTACGTGGCGAAGAACGAGTTCGGGGAGGGGCCGGTGCGGGAGACGCTGATGTCGATCGTCGGCACGACGATCTCTCCCGAGTTGCTGCCGGCGACTGCGGATGGGGAGATCGAGCAATCGACCGAGGTGGTCCTCGGCCCCTACGAGCTGCACGACTTCTTCCTGTTCCACGCGATCCGCCTGGGCTACTCCCCCGAGAAGATCCTCTTCCTGAGCGAGCACGCCGAATTCGCGCAACCCTACCCCAGGCAGAAGGTCGAGCGGACGCTCCGGACTTTCTACCAGCGGTTCTTCAGCCAGCAATTCAAGCGTTCGTGCGTGCCGGACGGCCCCAAGGTCGGGACGGTCAGCCTCTCGCCCCGGGGGGACTGGAGGATGCCCAGCGATGCCGACCCGATCATCTGGCTCGAAGGGAGGGCCCCGTGACTGACTGAAGAGCGAAGCTGGGGATGGTGTTCCGGTTGCGAGGGAGATCCCGATGGGATCATCGAGTCAGGAGGCGCCGGGATTCTCGAGCTTCTTCCGTTCGGCGGCGAGGGCGGCCTCGGCATCGTCGGCGGCTTTCTGGAAGATCGCGACCTCGGGGATGGGGATCAGACCGCGCCGGGAGCGTTCCAGCGCGATCGTCAGGCGGTTCCGTGCGCCCTCGGCGACGATCTCGAAATAGCGGACCCGGGCCTTGAGATGCTCGGCCTTCAGCCGTTCGTATTCGGCGGGGTCGGATGGCTTCTCGCCCTTGCGGGCGGCGAGCTCCATCCGGACCCGCGTCTGCCGCGACTGGTTCAGCGCGGCTTTCGCCAGGGCCGAGTTGTAGGCCAGCTCGGCATCGTCGAGCTGCTGGCGGGATACTGCAAGGCGCCGGTACTGGGAGCGGACCTGCTTGAGGGTGACGCCGCGATCATCGACCTCCAGCCGAGCGATCGCCTCCTGCTTCTTGAGCCAGTCGAGCAGGAGGTCGTACGCCTTGGACTCGTCGAGGGGCACGACGCGGCCCAACACGTCGCGCTCGTACTCCTTCAGGGCACGGTAGGCGCGCGCTTCGGCCTCGCGCGCCTCTTCGTGGTGCAGCGCGGCGAGGCCGCGCTCGAGGTCCGATCGGCTGACCAGCCCGCGCCGCGCCAGACGCTGGGTCGAGCCGAGCTGACCCCGCTTGAGCAGGACCGTGTCGTGCAACCGCTGGATCTCGCGGTCGAGGTCGTCGATCTCCATGCTCCGGTGCGCGACCAGGGGGAACTGGGCCGGGTCGGGAGGGGGCTGGGGCTGGGCCAGCAGCGAGAGCGCGGTGATCAGAGCCGTGGGCATGGCGCGATTTCCCTCGATCTCAGCCGTCTTCGTCGACGGATCCTCCGTCCCCCTCTCATCCTCCAAGGGATTCCGATCATTCCGGGTCGAGCGCCTTCAGGTCCTCGGGGACGAACCAACCATCGACGCGGATCGGGACGTCGTCGAAGGCGATGGAACCGCCGCCGGTCTCGGGACGCTGGATCTGGACGAGGTCCCAGTGGATCTTGGAACGGTTGCCGTTGTCGGCCTCGTCGTAGGCGTTGCCGGGGGTCAGGTGGAAACTGCCGGCGATCTTCTCGTCGAAGAGGATATCGCGCATCGGGTTCAGGATGCGCGGGTTGCAGCCGATCGACCACTCGCCGACGTACGAGGCGCCTTCGTCGGTCTCGAGGATCCGGCGGAGCTTCATGACATCGCCCCCGGTGCAGTCGGCGGCGACGATCCGGCCGTCGCGGAACTCGAGCCGGATGCCGTCGAAGGACGTGCCCTGATAGATGGTCGGGGTGTTGAACCGGACGTGCCCGTTGATCGAGTCGCGCACCGGTGCGGTGAAGACCTCACCGTCGGGGATGTTCATCTCGCCCGAGCAGGGGATGACGGGGATCCCCTCGATCGAGAAACGGAGGTCGGTCTCGGGGCCGGTGATGTGGACGATCCGTGCCGCGGTCATCCGTTCGACCAGCGGCCGGAGCGCCCGGGAGAACCGGGCGTAGTCGAGGGTGCAGACGTCGAAGTAGAAGTCCTCGAACGCCTCGGTGCTCAACCCGGCCTGTTGCGCCATGCTCGCGTTGGGCAGCCGGAGGACGCACCACTTCGTCCGCTTGATCCGCCGGTCGAAGTGGACGGGCTTGAGGAAGTAGGTGTTGTAGAGGTTCATCTTCTCGCCCGGGACGTCGGCCATCTCGTTGATGTTCCGGGCCCCTCGCAGGGCGATGTAGGCCTGGACCCGCTCCATCCGATGGAGCTCGACGCCGCCCCAGGCCCGCATCTGCTCCTCTGAGCCGCTCTTGATCAGCTCGCGGACGATGCGGGTATCCTTGATCTCGACCAGCGGGTACGCGCGCTTCCTCGCGGCCTTCTGGACCAGGAGCCGGGGCAGGATGGTGTCTTCCAGGTCGAAGCATTCGACCAGCAGCGTCTCCCCCGCGTCGAGACGCGTCGCATGGTTGATCAGGATGTCGGCGAGGGCCTCCCAGCGCGGGTCGGGCATGAGGTGCGGACCTCCCTGGATGTCTCGAAGGGCGGGGCTTGCGGGCGGGACCACCAATCTTTAGGTTGGCCCAGCTTCGTCGGGCTTTGCTCTATTGTAAAATGACGCGCCGGGGTTGCAATGAGCTTACTGGGAAGGATTTCGAAGGAGTTATGGGCCTGCCGAACGATTCCGCGATCGGCAGGCCCGCATGAAGAACGTCCCAGTCTCGATCAGCGGGGCTGGTCCGACCCGACCACCGCGCGGATCTCGATCAGCACACTGCTAGCGATGGGGATCCGTAGGGTCAATGGCTTGACCGCGGGGAGGATCCTGTCGTCGGTCCCGCCCTCGGGGAGATCGCACGCCTTGTCATGACTCGCCTTGGTGGAACCCGGGTCGGTCGCCTTGGGGTCGCGTCGCGTCGGGACCTGGGGTGTGGCGCAGGGGTCGGAGGTGCCAGGCAGGGTCGCGGGCGGGACGTGATCGTCGGGCAGGGGGGGGAGTGGGACCGGCGTGCCGTCCTTGTTGATCCCTTGGGGTAGTGACCGGCTCGGCGTGGCCGGGACCGGCATCGGCAAGGGCGCAGCGACCTCGTCGTGCCTCGGGAGCGAGGAAGTGAAGGGGCGCGTGGGCCCCTCGTGGGCGGCGACCGGCTGGGCCTCCAGCAGCATGAGCCGCTCGTGGATGACCGCCTTGCCATCGGCGTCCGCCATGGTGTGGGCCCCGAGGCTGACCAGGATCGCCCCGTCGCGGGGGATCAGCCATTCCCCCTCGATTCCGGCCTTGACGACCTCGGGGACGTCGATCTTGGGGTCGAGCTTCTGTTCGCCGGCCTTCGCGTCCTTGGGGGTCAAGAACTCGGTCAGCATCACCTGGTGGACCGCCGCGACCCGAGTCTCCTCGAGGAGCACCCAGGCGAGCACCCCCTGATCGAGCTTGCGGCCCGAGACGGTCATCTGGAAACCCTCGCCGACCTCCTCATAGTCGGGGGTGTAGGCGACTTGCACTGCGCGATCGGCCGGACCGTCGGCATGCCGGGTCAGGTGGGTGGCGAGCTTTCGCGTCGAGCTTTGCGTGATGCGGGCCGCCGCCCTCTCGGGGGAGGAGACCCGAGGGGCCCTGACGACGGGGCTCGATCGGGCGACCAGCGCCTCGACCGTCTCGCGGTCTGCCGTCCAGACCGTGGCGCCGCCTTGGCGGGTGACAGGCTGGAGCCGAGAGTAGAGCGACTCGCGCCAGCCGAGCCCCTTCATCTCGACGATCCGGAGATCGTACCGAATCAGCGGCGTGTCCGGCTTCGGAGCTCCCTCCGTTCCCAGCAGGACCCAGGCGAAGAGACCCAGCGCGATCTTCATGCGACGACCTCCATTCCGTCGAAACACCCGTATAGGAACCACGACCGGTGGGCATCGACGGGCGGAATCATACGCCCGACGCGATCTTGCGTCAACCGCGGTCGATCAGCACGAGGGCCGGATCCTGGGCATCGACGCCATCAGGAACTACCCGAGACCTCGCGCCGGCCCCGACGTCCCGGGCAGCAGCCAAGGTCCACCCTCACGGAAGGACGTCCTCCATTCCAGGGTGTTGATGATCATCGCCGCGAAGACGACAAGCCTTCATCCCACCGCTCAAGCGTGTGGGCTTTCGGCTCACTTTATTGTAACGGAGCAATTCCGAAACCAAATCACCGGTATGAGAATTGCTAAGTATTGTTCCGGACACGAGAGGTCCGCGACGAGATCGGCCACAGGGTCAGACTCCCATCTCTACTGAAAGGGTCCACGATTCATGCCCGCGCCGGATCCCCACGAGCAGGGTCTTGACCCCTGGGCACTTCCGATCCGCGACCTGGGACTCGCGATCGCCGGCTCTCCTCTCGAGCCGATCCTGGAAGAGTTCAACGCCGAGCTCAGCCGCGTCGGGATCCATCGGGTCCGGCCCCGGTTCTATCTCTCGACCGAGTGGGGGGTCTGCGAGGGGACGGTCGCCATCGCGATCCCGTTCTACCTGGCGCGGCCCGACCTGATGGCCTTGCACGCCGACCGTATCGGTCACGTCGAAGGGGTCGGACGGGCCGACGTGCTCCGCTATCTCCGGCACGAGATGGGGCACGTCGTCAACTACGCCCACGAGCTCTTCAAGACGGACGAGTGGGTCGAGCTCTTCGGCTCGATGGACCAGCCCTACCGCGAGGAGTTTCGCGTGGAGCCGTTCAGCCGGCGCTTCGTCCGTCACCTGCCCGGCTGGTACGCGCAGAAGCATCCCGACGAGGACTGGTCGGAGACCTTCGCCGTCTGGATGACGCCCGGCATCGACTGGCACGCCGACTACGTCGACGGGCCCGAGGCCCTGGCCAAGCTCCAGTACTGCGACCGGACCATGACCGCACTGGCCGACCGCGACCCGGTCGTCACCGCCGAGGCGCTCCACCAGGACGTGAGCGAGCTGGACTTCTCGGTCAGAGAGTTCTACCGGTCCCAGTCATTCGAGCCCGATCCCTTCCCGGCCGGCCTCGACGTCGCGCTCCGCTCGATCTTCGAGGATCTCGGCGGCCCCGAGGCCTCGCTAACCACCGCCCCGCGCAAGCTGACCTCGGGCCTGATCACCCGGCTCGAGCGCGACCTGGTGGCCGACGTCTACCGTTGGACCGGCCACGTCCCCGAACGGACCCGCCCCCTGCTCAAGCACCTCGCCGAGCGCGCCGAGCAGATGGCCCTGGTCTATCCCGAGCCGAACGAGACCGCCGCCGTCGTGGCCTTGACCACCCTCGTCACGACCGTCGCGATGAATCACGTCCTCCAACGGAACCCGGCATGAGCGGTTGTCTGGAATGTGTATCAGATCCCGTCCCTTCAGAGCATGAGCTTGCCCGTCGCCAGCTCGTCTTCCCACTGGTCGAGCAGCGGCCAGTCCACGACACAGGTGCCGAAGTCGGCCATGTGGGTGTACGACTCGAGCCGGGCGATCGTCGCGTCGAGCAGGGCGTTGTCCTTGCGGAAGATCGGCCCGTGCGAGGGCAGGAGGAACTCGGCGTCGCAGTCGCGGATCCGCCTCAGGCTGGCGATGAAATCGACCAGGTTCGACCCATGGTGCGCGTCGATCACCCCGACGCAGCCATCGCGGAAGATGTTGTCGCCCGAGAAGAGCAGGGGTCCCCTCCGGAACGAGAGTTGCCCGGCGGTGTGGCCGGGGGTACTCCAGACCTCGAGCGTCTGGTCGCCGATGGTCATGACGTCCCCCTCGTCGATCATCAGGTCGACCTTGCACCGCGGCATCGGGATGTGGATATTCTGCGCGTCGATCCGAGCGTAGGTCATCACCTCGTCGCCGTCTTGCAGCGGGCCCACGCTCTTGGGGTGGGTGGCTACCTTGCACTTGAGGACCTCGCGCGCCCGAGCGAGACCCTGCGTGTGGTCGACGTCGGCGTGCGTCGCCAGGATCATCTTGCACGCCGAGAGGCTGAAGTCCATCTGCCGGATCAGCTCGAGCACCTCGGGCAATTCGTCGAGGAACCCGACGTCGATCAGCGCATATTCGGACCCGCCGTCGATCAGGTAGATGTTGACCCCGAGACGCCGCCTCGCCTGGACGTTCAACTCGATCACGCCGGGGAAGATGTAATGACGCTCAAGCATTCCGGGGCGATCTCCCAGGCCAGGGATGCCGACGATCGAGATCTCTTGGACGTAAAATCACTCGATTTTACGGGCCGACCTAGGCCGAGACAACTCCTCCCCCCCGGGGGGTCACACGACCCGAGCACCCTCCCACGCATCCCTCCGCCCCGCCATCCCCGCGCGATCGAGGCCCTTCCGAGCCGTCGCCGGAACCCTTCGACCCCTTCCGGCGCTCAAAGAAAAGTAGGCAGGAATCCCACACGCTTTAGCGGTGGGAGGAATGCCGTGGTCCCGGTGTCGAAGATCGGCAACATCCTAGGAACGCACACGCCCACATGGTATCCTCGTCGTCGGGAGGTAACGGACGAAGGGGACCAGCCCCAGAGGCACTCCCGGCTCGTTGACAACCAGTGGTGATCTCCGGTTGGGGCCCCGAACCGTCGGCCCCGGAAAATCACCGACGTTGAGATCCGCCGCGAGGCGTTTCGAGAGCTCCTGGTGGGCGACCATCAGGGCAGGCCTCTCCTCAGTCGGCCTGAAACGGACAGGGGGGCTGAAGGACGAGCCCGCACAGCGGGTGCACCCTGAGCTGTAAATCCCACCCCCTTCAGGGGTGGGAAACTTAATACCGTTATGCCGTGGCGGGTGGTCCGGCCGGTGTGAGGAAGGCCAGGAGTCTGGGAGCACGACCGACCACGGCCCCAAGGGATTCGTGGCCGGTCGGCGATCGTCTCGAGGGCGGAGTGACGCAGCCCGGCAATCAGCCATCAGATGACCCGGTCACAACGGCAAGAGCCGCGGGTATACCACCGGAAGGCAAAGGACGCTCGCGGAACTTCTCCGCCGAAATCGCGTGATCATCTGGGAAATTGGGGCTCGATGACGTTAGGAATGGCGATGCGATCAAGGGTTGGACAACTTCGCCCGAGCCGT
>JAFANO010000345.1 GCA_019232645.1 Planctomycetaceae bacterium
GGCCACGACGATCGACTGCGCGGCGAGCATCTTCCCCATCACCCCGCCCGCCGTGTTGGCCGACGCCATCAGGACCTCGCTCAGCCCCAGCTTCCGCGCCGTGACCTTCTGGAGGTTGCCGAACAGGACGTTGCTCGACGTGTCGGAGCCCGTCGGGACGACCCCGACCCAGCCGAGCAAGGTCCCGAAGATCGGGTACAGGAGCGGGCCGGTCCGCGTGAACGCCAGGCCGAGCACGGTGTCCAATCCCGCATACTTGGTCACGAACCCCAGCGCCAGCATGCAGAGGATCGCGGCGAACGCCGGGACCAACCGGCGCACCGTGCGCGCCAGGGTCGCGGCCATCGTGGCCGGGCCGACCCCCAGGAACAGGCCGCTGAGGATCGCCGCCAGGAAGACCCCCGTCCCGGTCGCGGAGACCGGGACGATCTCCAGCACGGCCGGATCCCGGTCCTGCGGCTCGGGCGTCTTGTGCCCCGTGATCGCCTCTCCCTTGGCCACCTTCAGGTGCAGCCGCGTCAGCTCGATCTTCCACGACGTGTGCGCGTCCATCCACTTCTGTATGGCCGGCGTCCCCCAGAGCAGCACCGCCAGGGTCAAGAGCGCGAATGGCGTCCAGGCCCGCACGACCCGGCCGCGCTTCAGCTCCGAGGCCAGGGCTGCCTGCGCGGCGGCCCCTTCCGACACGTCGGCATCGTGCGGGAACCGCCACTCCTCCCTCGGTTTCCAGAACCGGAGCAGCACCACGCCCGACGCCAGGCTCGCGACGGCCGACATGATGTCCACCAGCTCGTGGCCGACGAAGTTCGACCAGAGGAACTGCACCACCGCGAACGACCCGCCGACGACCAGGAGCGCCGGCGAGACGGGCCAGGTCGCACGCCAGCCGGCCATCGTCGTGACCAGCCAGAACGGGATCACGAGCGGCATCACCAGCAAGATCCGCCCCGCTGTGGCGCTGAGCGCCTCGACGTCGATGCCGGTCACCGCGCTCAAGGTCCTGAACGGCACGCCCAGCGCCCCCCAGGCCACCGGCGCCGTGTTGGCGAGCAGGCAGAGCAAGGCCGCCTTGAACGGCTCGAACCCCAGGCCGACCAGGAACGCGGCCGTGATCGCCACCGGCGCGCCGAACCCGGACGCCCCCTCGAGGAATGCCCCGAACGAGAAGGCCACCAGGACCACCTGCACCCGCCGGTCGGCCGACAGCCGCGCGATCGACGCCCTCATCACGTCGAACTGGCCGGTCATCACCGCCAGATCAAAGAGGAAGATCGCCGCCAAGATCAGCCAGACGATCCGAAACAAGGCGAAGACGACCCCCACCCCGGCGCTGGCCACGACCAGGTCGGGCGGCATCCCGAACGGCCCGGCTGCCACCCCGGCCGCCGTCACCAGGCCGCAGATCGCCGCCTGCCAGGCATTGACCCGCCCCGAGGCCAGGAGCCCCAGCAGGACCAGGACCGGCAAGGCCGCCAGTAATGTCGAGAGCAGCCAGTTCCCCATCGGATCATATTGCTGCGTCCACATGCCCCGTCCCTCCCCTTGACCGCCGAAGACCTCACGCGCGTCGTCGTCTCCCGCGCCCGTTCGGCGAGAAAGACAGTAATGACCCGGTCGTCAGGAGTCCCTGGCGAAGACCGGCGCGGCATCGTCGCCGTCACCACGCTGAACACATCAAGCTGGAATTCGTTTCGATCTACCTCATCCGGCGTGTCGCGAGTCCCCTCACGCGGGATGGGGGAAATGGACGGTCGCTGATCCCCCGATCGCTTCCACTGGTCGATCGCGTCGTCGCACGGGTCGCGACGCGATCGAGATCGAATCGTGGGGGCACGAGACGCTGTATTCTCGGAGGCGCGGAGTCCGCGAGAGATCAGATCCTCAGCTCAAGAGATGAGTAGAAGTTTCCCGGATAGGGGCCGGTCGAGCCGACCGATCGCTCATCCAGTGAATCCCCCCGACATTCGAGCCGATCGCCTGGCCGAACACAATAAAAAAAGTTGCGACAGATCGATTATTTCAGGAATCCTTCGCGAAGCGATAAGTGGCAGGGAAACCCGTCGTCGAAAAGCCACGGGAATCGGCGTCATCCGCCCTGTTGACATTCACGCAAAGTTTATGCAAAGTTTATGCTACGACATTTCTGGGGGGACTATCCGCGCGATCGTCGACGAGCTCGATCCGCCCGCGAGCAGGGCGTCGATCGCGATGCCACTTCCTTAGAAGGAGGTTGGGATGCACAAGCTGTTGCAGCCGGATCCGTCGGCGATCGAGCCGCGCGAGCATTCCCCGACGCACGATCGGGCCCCGGACGACCTGGCCGAGGGGACGCCGAAGTGGCTCCGCGACGACCTCGCCGCGCTCGTCGGCGAGGCCCAGGTCCTCTCCCGGGTGTCCGACCTCGTGCGGTTCGCGACCGACGCCAGCCCCTAT
>JAFANO010000562.1 GCA_019232645.1 Planctomycetaceae bacterium
ACATTGATGTCAACATGATCATAAATGTATTGATCATCATCTACAATATATGTTTTCATTTTATATATTAAAATATTATAATATTTTCATAATTTATTCACCGGGGCGACCGACACCTTGTCGACGCGGTGGCCATCCATATCGACAACCTCGAAGCTGTAACCGTCCCACTCGAACCGATCGGCGGCGGCGGGGATGCGGCCCATCTGGCTGATGACGAAGCCGGCCAGGGTCTGATAGTCGCCCTCGGGGAGCTGATCGATCCCGAGGAGGTCCTGGAACTCTCCCCGGGTGAGCATGCCATCCAGCAGCCAGGAGCCATCCGTCCGCTGCACGGCCTTGGGCTCGTCCAGGTCTTCGCCCACCGGCATGTCTCCGACGATCGCCTCGAGGATGTCGGTGAGGGTCAGCAGGCCCCGGACGGAACCAAATTCATCGAGGACGACCGCGACGTGCATCCCCGACTTCTTGAACATCTCCAGGACCCTCAGGGCCGGAGTGCCCTCGTAGATGAGGTGGGGGATCTTCAACAGTCCCTGGATGCCGAAGGGTCGCCCGCCGAGGATGTGGACCAGCAGATCGATGACCTGGACGATCCCGAGGATGTTGTCGATGCTCCCCTCGCACACCGGGTAACGGTTATGGGGACTCGCCGTGATCTTCCGCCGCATCGCGTCGGGCGGGTCGGCGATGTCGAGCCAGACGACCTCCTGCATCGGCGTCATCAGCTCGCTGGCCCGATGACGGCCGAGCCGGAACACCCGCTTGACGATCTTGTGCTCGGCTTCCTCGAAGACCCCGGCCTGGATCCCCTCCTTGAGCAAGGCCTCGATCTCCTCCTCCGCGATCCGCGGCATCATCGCGGGCCGGATGCCCAACCTCCGGAGCACGACCTCCATCAAACCGCTCGAGAGGCGGGCGATGAAGGGCAACGACCGCGACTCGCCGCGAGAGGCACCAGAGGCCATTGATCGTGCTCCGCTGGTCCATCGAACCGGCCCCCATTATAGCAGGCCCCGCGGGTCCCGTCGGATGGCACTTCGCCCGGGGCGCCAGGTCCCGTGGGGTGAGAAAAACAAAATAATATTTATATTCAAATTTATTTTTCAATAACAACCCATTTCGTTCAAGGCGTTTATCTGCGAAACTGTCGCAAGGGGACCGTGTCCCCTTGCGACCTTGCGACAGTCTCGGTATTTCTTGAACTTCGATACGGGACGGGGACGGACCTCGGCGAGTTCCGGGTCGTCACCGACCCAACGACTGCCGATGCCCGGCATCTTGGCAGGTTGCTCGAACGTCTTCTTCGTCGCGGTGAGGGAGCGGTCGGCCGCGGCGAGGCTCGTGCTGCGGGCGATGTCATCGGCGATCTCAACGGCGCACCAGGTCCCCGGGTCACACGACGGGGAACGGCTCGTCGAGGGCGAACTGGGGGTACCGCTCGAGGAACCGCCGGGCGCGCCCGAGGCGGTTGAGGGCCTCGGGCAGGAAGGCGAGGGCCTGGTCGATCCGCTCGTCGGTCTCGGCGCAACTGAAGCGGAGGAAGCCGCGGCCGGCCTCGCCGAACGACTCGCCGCCCAGGCAGGCGACGCCGAAGGCGTCGTCGGCGTCCTCGAGCAGGTAGAGCGCCAGGCCGTGCGAGGTCATGCGGAGCCGGTTGCAGACCTGGCGGACGTCGGGGAAGACGTAGAACGTCCCGGCCGGCGGCAGGACGCGGATGCCGTCGATCCGCGCCAACCCGGCGGCCAGGCGCGCGACCTTGCGACGGAAGCGGCCCATGTACTCGTCGCGGGTTGGCGCGTCGTGCTCGAGCGCGGCCTGGGCGGCGATCTGCACGAACGGCGGGCTGCACGACGCCGAGGTGTTGATCAGCTTGCCGATCGCCTCGACCACCTCGGGATGCGCCACCGCGAAGCCGATCCGCCAGCCGCTCATGCTGTACGACTTGCTGAAGGTGTAGGCGGCGACCGCGTGGTCGAGCATCCCCGCCTGCGTCAGGATCGACTCGTGCCGGCCCTCCCAGACCATGTGGCAATACGGCTCGTCGGAGAAGACCATCAGGTCGGTCGGGCGGATGATGTCGGCGATCGCCGCCAGGTCGTCGCGGGTGGCGACGCCGCCGGTCGGGTTGTGCGGCGAGTTCAGGAAGACGGCGCGAGGCTTCGGGTCGGTCGCCAGGAACGCGGCGACGTCCCGCGCCTGGGGCCGGAACCCCTGCTCCGCCCGCAGCGGCACGACGACGGCCCGCGCCCCCCGGCGTTGCAGGTTGGGGATGTAGGTCGGGAAGTGCGGGCCGAAGATCAGGACGCCGTCGTCGGGCTCGATCAGCGCCTCGGCGAAATACTGCTCGAACGGTTTCGCGCCCGAGGCGACCACGACGTTCGCGGCCGTCACGCCCAGGCCGAACTCGTCGGCGACGAACCGAGCCGCGACCGCCCGGAGCTCGCCCAGGCCGAGGCTCGGGCCGTACCCGGTCCGATCCTCCTCGATCGCCCGGATCCCCGCGGCCTTGGCGTGCGGCGTGCTCGGATACGGGCTGTCGCCGATCTCCAGCTCGACCACGTCCTTGCCCTGCGCCTTCAGCGCCCGTGCCAGCGCCAGGACCGTGAAGGCCGTCTCGGCGGTCAGGTTCCGGGCCAGTGAGCTCAGTCGGACCATGAAGCGGTCCCGAATCGAGGGAGTCGATCCGTGAGGGGTGTCGGGGCTCGCGGATCGAGAGGTCGGGGGTCGGTCACGCCTACCGCGACGCGATCGCCTGTGCCAGCGGCCGGACGACCCTGGGGATCACCTTGCGCTGCACGATCTCCTCGCCGATCTCGCGCTGGCGGCGGAACGAGTCGAGGAAGGTCTGCTCGGGGCCGGTCCCCCAGTACTGGCGGACGGTGAAGTAGATGCTGATCTGGTCCTCGGGGAACTCGCCGGTCCGGATCTGATAGGCGTCGGTCCGGGTCTCCAGCGCCAGCCGGCACTGGAGCCGGCACGACTCGTCGAGCGCCAGCGTGATCGACGGCTCGTAGTTGATGACCCGGCCGGAGGGCACCTCGAGCAGCCCTTCGAGCCCCGAGCCGACGCCCAGCGCCTCGGCGACCACCTCGTCGTGGTTGCCGTCGTAGGTGAAGTCGAACCCGTACATCACGTCGAGCGCCTCGCAGTCGAGCGTGCTGATCGTCAGCAGGTGCGGCGCCAGCTCCAGGACCAGCTCGTGCTGGCGATAGGCGTCGTCCAGCGACTCGGGGTTGACCTGCCCCGAGCAGAGCCGCCTCGGCTCGATCGCCAGCCAGCGATAGGAGCCCTGCTCCTTGTCCCCTTCCAGGACCAGGTCGCCGTTGTCGCGGGTGAAGAAGTTCCGCAGCTCGGGGAACCTCTTCTTCATCTGCTCGAAGTAGTGCAGCACCGTGTCGCGGTTGGTCGGCAGCTCCATCTCGGTGTTTAGGTTCATGTTCACGTAAAAGTCATCCGCATCGTTGAAGTAGCCGTTCATCGTCTGATCCTGATGGCCCCCCGGCTGGCGCCTTGCCCGGGGGCGGCCGGGCGGGGGAGCGAGATACCGTCTTCGGAACGTGTTGATTTTACCAGAAACGGACCCGGGACGAAATGAACCGGGATCCGTCGTGCGGAGGTCGAGCGATGTCTCGGTCCGGAGGGTTGGCTCGGGGTGGGCCGGGGCCGCTCGGCCGCCTCCCGCGCCAGTATCTCCCATATTTTGTTTGCGTTCCGACCTCCCCGCGCCTCCAATGCATGATCGGGCTCAGGGTCGGTCGCCCGCCGCGTCGAAATCGACCTGAGGTTGAGCCGGGGCGATCGGCGTCGCCGGCGGGCGTCCATCCTCGAGCGTTGTCCAGGGGG
>JAFANO010000580.1 GCA_019232645.1 Planctomycetaceae bacterium
GGGACGAGCGTCCTGACGGGACCGGATGGGACGCTCGACCCGGCGCGGATCGGCCACCTGGCGGAGCAGATCAGCGCCGTGATGGACACGGGGCGCAAGGTCGCGCTGGTCAGCTCGGGGGCGGTCGGGGCGGGGATCGGCCAGCTCGGCCTGCCCCGGCGGCCCGACAACCTCCGCCAGCTCCAGGCGGCGGCCGCCATCGGCCAGGCGTACCTGATCCGCGCCTACGACGAGGGGCTGCGCCAGCACGGCCGGCACGCCGCGCAGCTCCTGCTGACCCACGAGGATTTCGACAGCCGTCCCCGCTACCTGAACATGCGGAACACCCTGACCGCGCTGTTCGAGTGGGACGCCGTCCCGATCATCAACGAGAACGACACCATCAGCGTCGACGAGATCAAGTTCGGCGACAACGACCGGCTCGCCGCGATGGTGACGAACCTGCTCCAGGCGCCGTTGCTGATCATCCTCAGCGTGGTCGACGGCCTGTATCGGACCGACCCCGGCGCGGGAGGGGGCGAGGGGCAGGCAGAGGTCGTCACCCTGGTCCCGCGGCTCGACGACGACGTGCTCGGCCTGGCCGGCTCGAGCCGGAGCAGCCTGGGCACGGGCGGGATGCGAAGCAAGCTCGAGGCGGCCCGGCTGGTCACTCATGCGGGGGGCTCGGTCATCATCGCCTCGGGCAAGAAGCCCGAGCCGCTGACCCGGATCCTGGCCGGCGAAACGGTCGGCACCCTCTTCCTGGCAAAGGGCCAGACCCAGGGTGCCCGCAAGCGCTGGATCGGCCTGACGGCGCGGCCCAGGGGACATTACGTCGTCGACGCCGGCGCCCGACGCGCCCTGGAGTGCGGCGCCAACAGCCTGCTCGCCATCGGGATCGTCGCGGTCGTCGGCGAGTTCGACAAGGGGGACGTCGTCGGCATCCGCGACGTCGAGGGCCGGGAATTCGCCCGAGGGCTGACCAACTACGCCACCGCCGAGGCCCGCCTGATCCGGGGCCTCCGCACCGAGCAGGCCCGCCAGGCCCTCGGCGCCGCCCTCTATGATGAGGTCGTTCACCGCGACAACCTCGTCCTGATCGTCTGATACGGTGTCCAGGATGTTCGCGCACCCGGTCCGCTGATTGAGAGTCCGCCGATTGGAGGCGCGAAATCTCGAATTCGAGATCTAGGCGAAGCGCACAAAAGCTCTGGAAAGCGTCTGATATCGGTACGCCGACCTCCGCACGAGGCGGTCCGGGGCCTCGAACATCTCGAGGCCCCGAATCGGTTCGTCGCCGGGCCGTCACGGCATCGGGACGTCGGTGAACTCGAAGACGATCTCGGTCGCGGCCCGGGCCAGGCCATAATAACGGACCTCTGCGGGAGAGCCCTGGCCGGTCGGGGTCAGAGTCAGAGTGATCCGCGCCCCTTCGGCGTCGAAGCTCGAGTGGTACCATGGGATCGGCCGGCCCTGGGCGTCGACGACCTCGATCTGCTGGTGGTGCAGATCGGGCCGCTGGATCGGGAACTCGCCGTGGAGGGCAATCGGGGCGGCCTGAGCCTCCGTCAGCCCCGACCTCGGACGGATCGACAGGTCGATGCTCGTCTGGTTCACATTGGGGTTGGGGTTGATCCGGACGTCCAGGATGTCCAGGGAGACCTCGTCGTTCTGGAACGACTTGGTGCCCGGCGTGCCGCTCAGGGGGGCGACCAGCGGGCTGGGCTTGCGGGTCGCGACCATGACCGGGATGACCCCGCGGAGGTGGCGGATGACCTTGCCTGGCATCTCGGGATGCTTCAACGGGGCCTGCATCTGCATCGTCGAGCCCGCCGTCAGGCCGAAGTAGCCCCCCGAATAGCGCGGGGTCGCCGTCTCGGATCCGGCCGCGATCAGGAGCGACTGGCCGCGGTCATCGACGGCCTCGGTGATCCGGAGCGAGCCGTTCGGGGTCAGGGAGAGGCGAGGCTCGGCCGCCACCTGCACCTGCGCATGGAACTGCTCGTTTGTCGTGCTCGCGGGCCGGGCCTCGTTCGCCGGGCCGGGCAGAAGGGCGGGGAGCAGGCCGATCCGGTTGAGCGGCTGCGGGGGATTCACGAAGACCACGTCGCGCTGATAGTGCAGGCTGACCAGGTTGACCCGGAACGGCCCGCTGTCCGAGGTCGGACCCGTCGGCCGGACCCCGATGACGTAGAGCGGGAAGACCGGTTCGCGGCTACCCGGCTGGCCAGGCATCCCGATGTTGTATTGGAGGTGGCCTACCTCGCAGAGCCGGTCGATCGCCTTCCAGAATGGCACGGGCTCGTGCTCGCGCAACGTGACCTTCCGGCCCTGCAACCCCGGCGCGCTCTCAGGGATCAAGGCCAGCTTGAGCCCGGCCCGCGCGCCGACCGTCCTGACGACCTCGGTCAGCGGCTGATCGTCGAAATCGAGCCGGATCAGGGTGGGCTGCGTGAGCAAGGCTCCCTCGATCTTGGCGATCAACGCCGCCGCGCGCGTCCGGATCTCGGGGTCTCGATCATCAAGCGCCGACCGGAGTACCGGCAACGCCTCGCGCCCCAGATGCTCCAGCGCGGCGGCGGCCGCCTCGCGCTCGGCATAGCGCCCGGAGCCCAGCCCCGCGATCAGGTCCGAGGTGCCCGGGGCGGGCGTCTGTCCCAGCAGGACGAGTAACGCGAGCATCGCTCCCATCATGACGGACTCTCCACCCTGGGCTGCCCATCCTTGAGATCATCCATCAATCTGACGGTTTGGCGTCGGAAGACGTCCGGCCCACGGCCACGGCGTACCATCATAGCCCATTCCTGGGCCGATTCCACTGGCCCCGCACCGCGATTGGCCCAAGATCGAGACCCGAACGCTTTCCCGAGGACGCAGGCCCCGTCCTTCAATGCTGCTCCCCGGAAGGATGAGGATGAAGCAAGGCAGATGCCGGGCGAAGGATTTATGGGTGGACATCCAGGACGACCGTTTCCCGGAGACCGTTTGCCAGGTCGAGGGCCCGGCGCGGCTGGACCGCGTGATCCTGAAGAGCGTCTTGATGAGGTGCCCGAGCCGATCGACCGCGGCGTGGACCTTGGGCCCCTTGCGCCGCTGGGAGCCGTCGGAGCCGGCCCGACCGCCGCCCTCGGGAGGGGACGGGATCGTGCGGCGGTCGACCACCGCGGCCGTCGGCTCGGGGTCGCGCCCGGCGGCAGACCGGAGCACGGCATGGAGGTCGGGGACGATGGCCGCGAGACCGCCGACGGCGCGTCTGCTGGGAGACTATCTGCCAGGGCGGGAAGCCCTTAGGCAGATGACGCCGCGGGGCGCCGGCCCGGACGGGCCGG
>JAFANO010000650.1 GCA_019232645.1 Planctomycetaceae bacterium
TCGTTCCAGTCGGGGATCAGGTTCCCCAGCGGGCAGCCCGTGTGGCAGAACGGGATGCCGCAATCCATGCACCGCGACGCCTGCGCGCGGACGCTCTCGGCGGGCATCGGCTGGTAGAGTTCCTTGTAGTCCCTGATCCGGTGGTGGATCGGACGCGGCGTCGGCTTCTGGGGCTCGATGTTCAGGAAACCACGGGGGTCGGCCATGGGAGGGAGGGCTCCGCGTCCTCAACCGTTGATCAGTTCCCACTGTCGCTGCACGATCTTGCTCTGCAAGAGGACCCGGCGATAGTCGCGCGGGAAGACCTTGACGAAGTGCCCGAGGGCGGCGGGGAAGTCGTTGACGATCGCGTCGCCGACCGTCGAGCCGGTGTAGAGGACGTGGCGGTTGACCAGGTTGCTCAGGAGGCCGACGTCCTTGTAGTCCTCGACCGGGAGGAGGTCGACCATCTCGGGGTTGCAGCGGTCGCGGAACCGGCCGTCGGGGTCGTAGACGAAGGCGATGCCGCCGCTCATGCCGGCGGCGAAGTTGCGGCCGGTCGGGCCGAGGATGACGACCACGCCGCCGGTCATGTACTCGCACCCATGGTCGCCCACCCCCTCGACCACCGCCTTGGCGCCGCTGTTGCGGACGGCGAACCGCTCGCCCGCGAGGCCGCGGAAGTAGGCCTCGCCGCCGGTCGCCCCGTAGAGGGCCACGTTACCGACGATGATGTCCTCCCGGTCCACGCCCCGGAACTCCGGGGGCGGGGCGACGATCAGCTTGCCGCCCGAGAGCCCCTTGCCGATGTAGTCGTTGGCGTCGCCCCGGATCCGCAGCGTGATGCCCCGCGTCAGGAACGCGCCGAAGCTCTGGCCGGCGCTGCCGAGGAACTGGAGGTCGATGGTGTCCTCGCGCAGGCCCGCCTCGCCGTATTTGGCCGTGACGAAGTAGCTCAGGAGCGTGCCGACGGTCCGGTTCCGGTTGCTGATCGGCAGGCTCCGCTGGACCTTCTTCTGGTGCTCCAGGGCGTCCTTGCTGACGCGGAGCAGCTCCCAGTCGAGCTGCTCGGCCAGGATGTCGGGCTGGCGCTCGACGCAGCGGATCGGGGTGCCGTGGGGGACGTCGGGCCGTCGCAGCATCGCCCCGAGGTCGAGCGTCGACGCCTTCCAGTGCCCGCTCAGGTCGGTCACCGAGAGCAGGTCGGAGCGGCCGATGACCTCGTCGAGGGTCCGGAAGCCCATCCTGCTGAGGTACTCGCGGACCTCTTCGGCGACAAAGAAGAGGTAGTTGACGACCTGCTCGGGCGTCCCCCTGAACTGCGCCCGGAGGACGGGGTCCTGGGTGGCGATGCCGACCGGGCAGGTGTTCAGGTGGCACTTGCGCATCATGACGCAGCCCATGGCGATCAGCGGGGCGGTGGCGAAGCCGTACTCCTCGGCGCCGAGGCAGGCGGCGACGATGACGTCGCGGCCGGTCTTGATCTGGCCGTCGGTCTGGAGCCGGATGCGGCCGCGGAGGCCGTTGCGGACGAGCGCCTGCTGGGTCTCGGCCAGGCCGAGCTCCCAGGGGATGCCGGCGTGCCGGATGCTTGACAGGGGCGAGGCGCCGGTGCCGCCGCTGTCGCCGCTGATCAGGATCCGGTCGGCGTAGCCCTTGGCCACCCCCGCGGCGATCGTCCCGACGCCGGCGGCGGCCACCAGCTTGACCGAGATCTCGGCGTGCGGGTTGGCGTTCTTCAGGTCGAAGATCAGTTGCGCCAGGTCCTCGATGCTGTAAATGTCGTGATGCGGCGGGGGGGAGATCAGGCCGACGCCCGGCGTGCTGTAGCGGGTCTTGGCGATGAAGTTGTCGACCTTGTGGCCGGGGAGCTGCCCCCCTTCGCCCGGCTTGGCCCCCTGCGCCATCTTGATCTGGATCTCGACGGCGTTGGCCAGGTAGTTGGCGGTCACGCCGAAGCGTCCGCTGGCGACCTGCTTGATGGCACTGCTGCGCCAATCGCCGTTGGCGTCGCGCTTGAACCGGGCGGGGTCCTCGCCCCCCTCGCCGGTGTTGCTCCGGCCCCCGAGGCGGTTCAGGGCGATGGCCAGGGCCTCGTGCGCCTCCTTGCTGATGCTGCCGAAGCTCATCGCGCCGGTGCAGAACCGCTTGACGATCTCCTGGGCCGGCTCGACCAGCTCCAGCGGGATCGGCTTGCGCCCCTTGCGGATCTCGAGCAGGCCGCGGAGGGTGCAGAGCTGGCGGCTCTCGTCGTTGGAGGCGTGGGCGAACTCCTTGTAGCTGGCGAACTCCGCCTTCTTGACGGCGTGCTGGAGCTTCTGGATCGTCTCCGGGTTCCACATGTGATGTTCGCCCCGGCGACGCCACATCAGCTCGCCGCCGCCGTCGAGCTCCGGCTCCTCGGGGACGGGCACGCCGGGGAAGGCGACTTCGTGTCGCCGCAGCGACTCCCGCGCCACGACGTCGAGGCCGATCCCCTCGATCCGGCTGGGGGTCCCGGTGAAGTAGCGGGCGACCAGGTCGCGATTCAGGCCGATGGCCTCGAAGATCTGGGCGCCGCGGTAGCTCATCAGGGTGCTGATCCCCATCTTGCTGAAGATCTTGAGCAGGCCCTGGTCGATCGACGTGGCGTAGTTCTTGACGGCCTGCGACGGGTCCAGGGGGTTGCCCTGGGGGTCGAGCAACATCCGGTCGCGCGCCAGTCCCCGGAAGGTCTCGAAGACCATGTAGGGGTTGACCGCCGCCGCCCCGTAGCCGATCAGGAGGGCGAAGTGGTGGACCTCGCGGGCCTCTCCGGTCTCGATCACGAGGCCGCAGCGGGTCCGCAGGCCGGCCCGAATCAGATGGTGGTGAACGCCCGCCGTGGCCAGGAGCGCCGGCACGGGGACGTGCTCGGCGTCGACGCCCCGGTCCGAGAGGACCAGGATCGTCGCCCCGCCCTGGACCGCCTCGGACGCCTCGGCGCAGAGCCGTTCCATGGCGTCAGCGAGCCCCCCCTCGCCGGCGGCGCGGTCGAAGAGCATCGAGAGGGTCCGGACCTCGAAGCCCGGCCGCCGCAGCGCCCGGATCCGGGCCAGGTCGGCGTCGTGCAAGGTCGGCGACTCGAGCCGGAGCAGCCGGGCGTGCTCGGGGGTCTCCTCCAGCGGGTTCGCCTCGCACCCGAGGAGCGACTCGGTGTTCATGACGATCTTCTCGCGGATCGGGTCGATCGGCGGGTTCGTCACCTGGGCGAACATCTGCTTGAAGTAGTTGTAGAGCAACTGGCTGCGGCGGCTCAGGACGGCCAGGGGGGTGTCGTTGCCCATGCTCGAGACCGGCTCTTTGCCGTCCTGGGCCATGGGCAGGAGGACCCGGAAGAGGTCCTCCCAGGTGTAACCGAAGGCCTGCTGCCGGGGCAGGAGGCCCGACGGGTCGGGCTCGGGTGGCGCCTCCGGCTCGGGCAGGTCGTCGAGCCCGAGGTGGTTCTGCTCGACCCAGAGTTGGTAGGGCTGCCGTCGGGAGATCTCGGCCTTGAACTCGTCATCGCCGATGATCCGACCGCTGCCGGTATCGACCAGGAACATTTTGCCCGGCTGGAGCCGGCCCTTGCGGCGGACCTCCTCGGGGGGGATCGGCAGCACGCCGACCTCGCTGGCCATCACGACCATGTCGTCGTGGGTGATGACGTAGCGGCTCGGGCGCAGGCCGTTGCGGTCGAGCGTGGCCCCGATCAGTGTACCGTCGGAGAAGGCGATGCTGGCCGGGCCATCCCAGGGCTCCACCAGGCAGCGGTGATATTGGTAGAACGCCCGGAGCGCGGGATCGAGGTCGTCCCGGCCCTCGTACGCCTCGGGCACCAGCATCAGCAGGGCGTGTGGCAGGATCCGGCCCGCCCGGACAAGCAGCTCCAGCGCCTGGTCGAGGACGGCCGAGTCGCTCAGGCCCTCGAACTCCAGGGGGATCACCTTGGCCAGGTCGTCCTTGAGGACGGCGCTGCGCATCCGGGGCTGGCGCGCCCGGAGCCAGTTGACGTTCCCCTGGAGGGTGTTGATCTCGCCGTTGTGGGCCAGCAGGTGGAACGGCTGGGCCAGGCCCCACTGGGGGAGGGTGTTGGTGCTGTAGCGGCTGTGGACCAGGGCCAGCGCCGACTCCATGCCCGGGTCGGACAGGTCGGGGAAGTACTCGGAAAGCTGGTCGGCCTTGAGCATCCCCTTGTAGACGACGGTCCGGGCGCTGCAACTGGCGATGGCGAACCAGGTCGGTTCGGCCTGGGTGCCCTCCGCGACGGCCCAGCGCTCGGCCCGGCGGCGGATGACGTAGAGCGCCCGCTCGAAGGCGGCCTCGTCGCGGGTCGCCGGGCCCCGGCCGATGAGCAACTGCTCCATGACCGGCTCCTGCGACCGCGCCAGCCAGCCGATCGCCGAGGAGACGACCGGCACGGGCCGCCAGCCCAGCACGACCTGCCCCTGCTCGACGACGAGCGCCTCGAGCGTCCGCTGACAGAGCAGGCGCTGGATGCCCCCCTTGGGCAGGAAGACGAAGGCGACCGCGTAGTGGTCCGGCTCGGGCAACTTGATCTTGAGCCGCTCGGCCTGCGCGCGGAAGAAGGGGTCGGGCATCTGGAGGAGAATCCCCGCGCCGTCGCCGGTGTCCTGGTCGCAGCCGCAGGCCCCGCGGTGCTGGAGGTTGCGGAGGACCTCCAGGCCGCTCCGGACGGTGGCGTGGCTCTTCTGACCGTTCAGGTGGGCCACGAACCCCACGCCGCACGAGTCGCGCTCGAACGCCGGGTCGTAGAGGCCATCTCGTCTCGGGGAGGGCGGTACGTGACGGGTCGCGGATCGACGCGGTCGCATTGGGTCATCCAGGAGGTTGCCGCGCGGGGCCGGGAAGTCGGCCGGATGCGGAGCGTTCATCACCAAGGGCCCGATCCGCCGGGTAGCACGAGGCCCGCGGAGTCGTCTGGCGGAATGGTGAACCTAACGCAAGTCACATACCCCCCGATGAATCGGATGCAACTCGAATGACATGAAGGTGATAGGTCCGATGTCCCTGGCGGGGGACTTCGTCCAGCCGCATCGACCTGCCCACGATTTAGGCAGTTGCTGCCTTGGTTGGGTCGAGGGAGGGATCTCGTTCTTGTTCATCCGGTGGGTTTGACAAGGCACGGGAGCTGGATCGTTAAGAAAATGGCGGCCCATCCTCTGCACTCCTGCATGAGGCGGCCGCCATTCCTGAAACGATGAGTTGAACCTACCGCCGAGGTGGCGCAAGACACCACCCCGGCGGGAGATCCGATGAGACGTCGGCCCGTTGATATCACTGGCGGTGGATCGTCACCGTCTTGACCTCGGTGTAGGCATCGAGCCCCCGTTCCCCGAGCTCCCGGCCGATGCCGCTCGCCTTGAAGCCACCGAAGGGGGCGGCGGCGTCGAAGACGTCGTAGCAGTTGACCCAGACCGTCCCGGCGCGGACACGGTCGATGATCGTTTGCGCCTTGCCGACGTCACGGGTCCAGACGGCGGCGGCGAGGCCGTATTCGGTCGTGTTCGCCCGGTCGATCACCTCGTCCATGTCACTGAACTTCAGGATCGACAGGACCGGCCCGAAGATCTCCTCGCG
>JAFANO010000707.1 GCA_019232645.1 Planctomycetaceae bacterium
TTAAAATATTTTAATTCTCTGCATACCTGCGGAAGCGGGACGCGACCGGGCGAATGGTTCCGAGCGGGAACCGGGCCGGTGAGGCCCAGTGCCCGAACCCCGTACTCCACGGAGTTTGACGCGATGAAGACGACCGAGCCGACCCCGACCCACTCCGGGCCGCCCGTCATTACCCCGCCGTTCACCCTGGAAACGGCCCTCCGCAAGGTGCGGGCGGCCGAGGACGCCTGGAACTCCCGCGACCCGGACCGGGTGGCCCTGGCCTACACCGAGGACTCGGTCTGGCGGAACCGCGGCGAGTTCTTGACCGGCCGCGACGCGATCCGGGCCTTCCTCGCCCGCAAGTGGGCGCGGGAGCTCGACTACCGGCTGGTGAAGGCCCTCTGGGCGTTCACCGCCGACCGGATCGCGGTGCGGTTCCGGTACGAGTGGCGCGACGCCGCCGGCGACTGGTTCCGCAGCTACGGCAACGAGCTGTGGGAGTTCGACGAGCTGGGGCTGATGCGCCGCCGCGAGGCGAGCATCAACGACGTGCCGATCGGCGAGCAGGACCGGACGTTCTTCTGGCCCGCCCCCGGCCCGCGGCCCGCGGACCACCCGGGTATCCCCGACGTCCAATGACCCGGACGACGAAAGTGACGCACAAGACGGCCACCTACGAAGAAGGTTTCGTTTCGCCCGGCGGGCCCTACGAGGCTCCCTGAATTGTCGAGCGCCTGAGATGTCACTGAAAGTCGCCAACGTCCGCCTGGAACTGGATGAGCCCGAGGGGGCGCTGCCGGAGAAACTCTCCGCGCGGCTCGGCGTGGGCCCGGATGAGATCGCGCGGTGGCGGATCTTGCGCAAGAGCCTCGACGCCAGGCGGCACGACGACCTCCATTTCGTCTACGCTGCCGAGGTCGAGCTGCCCGAGGGGGAGGAGCGGCTGGCGAGGCGCGGCCTGGGGCCGGGCGTCGAGCACTTCGAGGCCGAGCGGTTCGAATGGCCCGAGCCGGGCCCGACCCCCCTGGAGCACCGGCCCGTGATCGTCGGCGCCGGCCCCGCGGGGCTGTTCGCCGGATACCTGCTGGCGCACCACGGCTACCGCCCGCTGATCCTGGAGCGCGGCCGGGACGTCAAGAGCAGGGTGGCCGACGTCCGCCGGTTCGACTCCGGCGGGCCGCTCGACCCCGAGAGCAACTACCTCTTCGGCGAGGGGGGCGCCGGCACCTTCAGCGACGGCAAGCTGACCAGCCGCAACACCGGGCCCGACGTCCGCCGCGTCCTCGAGATCCTCGCCGACTGCCACGGCAAGCCCTCGATCGTCTACGAGCACCGCCCCCACCTCGGCTCGAACCGGTTGCCGCTGGTCGTCCGGACCCTGAGGCGCAAGCTCGAAGAACTCGGGGGCGAGGTCCGCTTCTCGTGCCGGGTCGAGGACCTCGACATCGCCGACGGCCGGCTCCGGGGCCTGATGACCAGCTCGGGCTACGTCGCGACCGACGCCGTCGTGCTGGCCGTCGGCCACAGCGCCCGCGACACCTACACGATGCTCCTTCGCCGGGGCGTGCCGCTGGAGGCCAAGCCGTTCCAGCTCGGCGTCCGGATCGAGCAGCCGCAGCAGCAGATCAACGTGGCGCGGTACGGTCGGTTCGCCGACCACCCCGCGCTGGGCGCCGCCGAATACAACCTGGTGGCCCGCGCCGGCGACCGCGACCTGTTCACCTTCTGCATGTGCCCCGGGGGATATACCATGCCGTCGGTGAGTGAGCCGGGATATTTTGGCACGAACGGGATGAGCGAGAGCCGCCGGGACACCCCATTCGCCAATAGCGGCCTGGTTGTCACTGTCGGCTTGAACGATCTGGAGAGCAGGCATCCCCTGGCCGGCGTTCACTTCCAGCAGAAGGCCGAGCGACTGGCGTATCTCGCCGGCGGACGGACCTATCACGTCCCGATCCAATGGGCCCGCGACTTCCTCAAGGGGCGATCGAGCCGCGGCAAGATCCCGTGCAGTTACCAGCGGGGCACGGCCCCCACTGATTTTCAACAGATTCTCCCATCAATGGTTATAGAGGCACTCGATCGGGGACTCCCCGTCATGGACCGACAGATGAGGGGGGCGTTGCTTCGGGACGCCACCCTGTCTGGTCCCGAGTCCCGGGGGAGCTCGCCCGTTCGCATCCCCCGCGACGATCGGACCCGCGAGAGCCCCGCCGTCGCCGGCTTGTACCCCTGTGGCGAGGGGGCCGGCTTCGCCGGCGGCATCGTCAGCGCGGCCGTCGACGG
>JAFANO010000154.1 GCA_019232645.1 Planctomycetaceae bacterium
TGGACCGGCGGCCGATCATCGATATCATGTCGCAGATGCCGCACATCCCGCCGACCTGCCAGTGGGCGCTGTTCCTCCGCAACCACGACGAGCTGACGCTCGAGATGGTGACCGATGAAGAGCGTGACTACATGTACAACGAGTACGCCAAGGACCCCCGGATGCGGCTCAACCTGGGGATCCGCCGCCGCATGGCGCCGTTGATGGACAATGGCCGGCGGCAGATGGAGCTGCTCTACAGCTTGCTGTTCACGTTGCCGGGGAGCCCGGTCCTCTACTACGGCGATGAAATCGGGATGGGGGATAATATTTACCTGGGCGACCGCAACGGGGTCCGGACGCCCATGCAGTGGACGGGCGACCGCAACGCCGGGTTCTCGCGCGCCGACCCCTCGTGGCTGTATCAGCCGGTGGTCCTCGACCCGGGGTACAACTTCCAGGCCATCAACGTCGAGGCGCAGCTCCGCTCGCCCCACTCGCTGCTGCGCTGGCTCCGGCGGATGATCCGGGTGCGCAAGGACCACAAGGTCTTCGGGCGGGGCAGCCTGGAGCTCGTGGCCTGCGAGAACCGCAAGATCGTGGCGTACATCCGGAAGTTCCAGGACCAGATCGCGCTGGTGGTCAACAACCTGTCGCGGTACGTCCAGCCGATGCAGCTCGACCTCAGCCAATACCGGGGGCTGGTGCCGGTCGAGATGGTCGGCAACACGCCCTTCCCGGCGATCGGCGAGCTGCCCTATTTCCTGACCGCTGCGCCCCACGGGTTCTTCTGGTTCCGGCTGGAGAACCCCGCCGGCCCCTTCCCCGCCACCATCGCGGGCACGGCGTAGGGCGGCGGCGTCAGGGGGACGTGACGAGGTCGCCGACCTCCTCCAGCTCGCCCGGCCGCTTCGGGATCGGGCGGCCCCCGAGCAGGTGCTTCAGCAGCGGCGGGGCGAGGAAGGTGGTGACCATGACCATCAGCGTGATCGCGCCGAAGAGCCCGGGGTCGAGGCACCCGCTGGCCAGGCCCATCTGGGCGAAGATCAGCCCGACCTCGCCCCGCGGGATCATGGCCACGCCGATGACGCTCTTGCGGCCCCGGAACCAGAAGGGGACGAAGCCGGCCAGGAACTTGCCCGACACCGCGGCGGCGATCAGCAGGCCCCCGGCCAGGAGCGTCGGGCGGTTGCCGGGGTCGAGCGGGTCGAAGACCCGGACGTCCACCGCCGCGCCGACGGCGACGAAGAACAACGGGACGAAGAAGTGCCCCAGCGCGACGACGCCGCGCTCGATCTCGTGCCGCTGGGTCGTCCCGGCCAGCAGCAGCCCGGCGGCGAAGGCCCCGACGATCAGCGCCGAGCCCGATCGCTCGCCCAGCCACGCCAAGCCGAAGGCCAGCACCAGCGCCGCGATGGTGCCGGTCCCCTGGAGATCCACCCGGTCCACCAGCCGGAACAGCGGGGGGATGAGGTAGCGCCCCAGCAGCAAGGTGGCCAGGAGGAAGCCGAAGGCGACCGCGGCGGTCGTCGCGACCCCGGCGACGGTCACCGCGCGTCCCTCGGCCAGCCGCGCCACGACGGTCAGGATCACGAGCCCGACGATGTCATCGATGACGGCCGCCCCGAGCACGACGCGGCTCTCGGGGTCCCGGAGCCGGCCGAGGTCCGCCAGGACCCGCGCGGTGATCCCGACGCTCGTCGCCGTCAGCGCGGCCCCCGCCACGATCGCCACCACGCTGTCCAGCCCGAGCAGGCGGCACGCGGCGTACCCCAGGCCGAACGGCAGCACGACCCCGGCCAGGGCCACCGCGGCCGACGTCCCCCCCACCTTGAGCAGCGCCGCCAGGTCGGTCTCCAGGCCGATCTCGAACAGGAGGATGATCACCCCCAGCTCGGCGAACAGTTGCAGGATCGCCGCGCGAGGCTCGACCAGGCCGAGCACCGAGGGCCCGACCAACACCCCGGCCAGCAGCTCACCGAGGACCGCCGGCTGGTCGATCCGCCGGGCCAGGATGCCGAACCCCTTGGCCACACCCAGCATGACGGCCAGCGTGGCGAGCCACTGCGGAACATCGAGGTGCTCCATCGTCCCGAACTCTCCCCAGGCATCCCGCTCGATCCCGCCTGGGACCGGTCGGGGTACGCGGCGTCTCCCGGATCGGCCGCCATTCCGCCGACCGATCCCCACGCGAACGCCTCCCCGGTCGTGCGCGACCGATCCGGGGTCGGCACGACGAGGGACACCGTCGCGTCACCATCCGCCGCCGTTCGTGATGAAGAGCCGGAGATGGAGCTCGTGCTCGGAGGTGGGCTCGACGTTCAGGTTCGGTTGCATGACCGGCCCGGAGCCTCGACCAAGGGGGACCTCACTCCTGACGATCGACGCATTCTAAATCGAGGGCTGGCCGCGGGAAACTGTTCATCGGAACAAGAGGTGCGAGGAGGCGAGGCCCTTCCGGGACGCGTCGCATCACGTCCCGGACCCTGCTACGATGGAGGCAGACGCCCCACCCGGATCGGGGGAAGCGCGGAGATTCCCGGAAATATTCGCCCGGCCCGCACGATACCACCATCGGAGGGGTCGCGGACGTCCGCGACGGATGGGACGACAGGGTGGCACTCATCGGAGGAGATCCGAAATTCCTTCGAGGAGAGATGCGATGATGTACCGGATGATCCCCATCGGCCTGGCCCTGGTCGCGCTCCAGGGGCTGGTCCCCTGCCCGGCCCAGACGCCTCCCGCGGGCGTCCGCGACCGCGCCGGCCTGTTCTCGGCCGAGGCCGCCCGCGAGGCCGACGAGGCCCTCCAGGCCCTCCGGCGCGAGGGCCGCGGGCAAGTCGCCATCGAGACCGTCGACTCGCTCGACGGCGCCTCGATCCGGCGACGGGCCGTCGATCGCGCCCGCGAGCTGAAGGTCCACGGGCTCTACATCCTGATCGCCAAGAAGGAGCACGAGCTCTGGGTCGAGCCCAGCGACTCGGCCCGATCCGTCTTCACCAGGTCGCGCGTCGACGC
>JAFANO010000193.1 GCA_019232645.1 Planctomycetaceae bacterium
GCCCTGTCCGACGCGGACCTGGAACTCGCCGGGGTTCTTGCCGGTGTCGCGAAGCAGGACGTTCTGGACGTAGGGGTAGACCACGTCGAAGTCGTTCTGGTGGCCATTCTGGATGTAGTGACTGGGGTCGAGCGTCAGGCCGAGCCCCGGGATCGCCGTGCACAGGGCCACCGCGGCGTCGGGGTCGGCGGTCAGGGTCCGGGAGTGGGTCTCGACGGCCAGCACCAGGCCCTCGCGCATCGCGGCGCCGGCGAGCGTCGTCAGCCGCTTGACCTCGTCCTGGAACGGGGTGCCCAGCGGTGCGGCCGGGATCGTCAGGACGGCGACGGTCAGCGGCTTGGCCAGCCGACACATCGCCTCGAACCGGCGTCGCATCGCGGGGGTGGTCAGGTCGGCGTCGGCGCCGAAGTCGAGGCTCAGCGCGGCGAGCGTCAGGCTCGGGCCCCGGCGGAGCCGGTGCAGCGCTGCCTCGGGATTCTCGGCCACCTCCGACGGCCGCAGGTGGGAACTGTCCTCGACGATCGACAGGTCGATCTTGTCGAATTCCAGCTCGGCGACGTGGCGGAGAGCCGACTCCAGGGGCTCGCTCGCAAAGCAGAGCGTGCTGCAGGCGACGAACACGCTTCCCTCCTTGAAAGTCGTGGGTTGCGAGTCGTCCGTCGTCGGGGGATGGCGGGTCCCTCCCCCATCCGCTGGCAACCCGCTTTCCTCGTCCCCCTCGACCGCGGACGACTCACACCGCGCGGCCCGATCTTACCGCAGCCGGCGGCCGGGCGGTAGGGCAGATGTGGCGCCGGTCCGGATCATGCCGGCGCGGTCGGCGGTGCCTTCGGTGGGCTCGCCGGTGACGACGGGGTGCCGCGCCCAGTGCGAGGCGGCTAGGCGGGCGAAGTCGCCATAGCGCTGCTCGCGGAAGGCCTGCAACGCCGCCATCAGGGCGCGGCGCGCGTTGAGCCGCTCGGGCTCCGACGGGGCCTCGCCCGAGATGGCCAGGTCGTCGACCCAGAGACTGCCGGCCGTCAGCAGCTCGAACCGGAGCCGGGCGCCGTCGAGCCCTCCCGGCGGCACCTCCGCGGCGCGGACGGCCAGCGGCGCCCATTCGGGCTGGATCGTCAGCTCCGACCGCCGGATGAAGGGGCGGCCCGCCGCCTCCCCTTCGATCCAGAGCCGGAGCTTGGCGTCGGGCTGGTCCGACCGGAACCACGCCTGGACCGTCATCGCGGCGTGGACGTTGGGGACGAACCGCTCGCTGACGGCGGCGCCCGGCGGCGACGGCGCCGACAGGCGGAGGCTGCCGCGGCCCGCGTGCGGCTGGGCCGGGTCGATCTCGACGGTGGTCCCGCTCCCGCCGATCGCCAGCCAGCCGTCCGGCGTCGCGGGGCCCTGGGCGCCGGTCAGCTGGACCGGCGGCGTGCTGGCGGGCTCGAAGCCGGGGTTGGCCGGGCACGACGCCCCGGCCGGCCCCCGGTTGAGCCGCGCCAGGTGGCTCGAGAGTTCCTGATATTGCGCCTGCATCTCGGCCAGGACCGCCCCGGAAGGAGAGGGCAGCACCGGTCCGACTCGGGCCTGGGGCGCATTGATTCGGATGGCGGAGACGCCGAAGGGGATCATGTCGAGCACCAATTGCTTCCCCCCCGAGACCGTCGTGGGCGACAGCCGGAGCCCCCGGCCCAGGTCCTCCACCACCGCCGCCGCGCCGGGGACGGCCAGCGTGGCCTCGAGCCGGATCGGGTAGGGGGTGTCGTTGGCCAGCGACAGGTACGTGGACCCGCCGTCGGCGATCGTCCGGGCCGCCACGCCGAACGGCAGGCGGTCCCGTGACGGCGCGGGCCCGTGCGAGGCGGGCAGGGAGCGGAAGACCCGCGCGAAGTGGCGGACCCGCTCCTCATGTCCGGCGATCGCCGACGCCGACAGCAGGACCCAGCGCGGGTCGAGCGCGGCCATCGCGTGCCCCAGCAGCTCGTCGTCCCCCATGCCCACGGCCGTCGGCACGGCCGTCAGGCGTAATCCCGTGTCCCCCGGGGATCTCTGGCCCGGATCCCGATCCTCGTCCGGGAGCGGGACGGGGACCGCCTGGGGCCGCTCCTCCGGGGTGGCCAGCACCAGGCCGCGCTCGGCCCGGGCGGCGACCTGGGCGTCGAGCACGGGGCTGGTGGCCAGGTCGTGCGCCAGGGCGTCGGCGGCGAGGCCGACGCCCCGCAGGACGATCGGGGCGGACGCGCCGACGGGCCAGGTCTCCAGGTCGAGCCCGACGGCGCGCCAGGCATGGTTGGGGTCGAGCCCGGCCAGGTCGACCCGCCGTGCCTCGAGGCCGGCGGGGCCGGCATCCAGGCCGGGGGTGGCCACGGCCAGGGTCACCCCGGGCGCGGCGCGGCGGGCCGTCGCACCCAACTCGGCGTAGAGCGCTGCGATCCCCCGCGACCGCCAGGTCAACCAGGGCATCCGGCCCGAGCCGGCGAGGAACTGGGCCCGCGCGGCGAACCGGTTCGGGTCGTTCGGGTTCAGGCCGGGGACGTTCTGCGCGACCCCGGGGCCGAAGGTCTCGCTCACGAACCGCGCGAACGTCTCGTCATCGAGCCCGGTGTCGGGGCTCCCCAGCAGGGTCGGCCTCGGGCCGAGCCGGATCAGCAGGCCGGCCAGGCCCTTCCGCGACGCGACCGCGTCGGCGACCCGGCGCCGCATCGCTTCCCGCACCTCGGGGTGCAGGGGGTGGTAGGCCGGCCCGTCGGGTAGCCCACGGCGATCGACCCGGACCAGGCCCCGCGCCAGCGCCTCGGCCGAGTCGGGCGCCGGCAGGCCGGGCAGCGGGCCGTCGAACGCCAGCTCGAGCCAGGCCGCGCATCCGTAGTGGCCCAAGATTCGGAGCAGCAGGTCGAGGCGGTCGGGGCCGATCGCGTCCTCGCCCGCCTGGCCGTCGAGGGCCCGCCGCCTCGGCCGATCGCTCAAGCCCTCGGGCAGCACCGCCACCGAGGCGCCGCAGGAGGCCAGGTACTGGACGAGGTTGTGTGACGCGGCCAGCAGGTCGGCGGGATCGGACGCGCCGCCGCCGAAGCGGTCCAGCGGATTCGGCCCGGACAGCACGAGCCCGAGGCCCCGCGCGGACTCGGGGCCGGGCGGCACGATCGCCGGGGGTGCTGGGACCTCCGCCAGCTCGGTCAGGGTGACGGTCCCGAGCTGGACCGTCGCGTCGGCGTCGCGGTTGACCAGGACCAGCGTCGGATCGGCCGCATCGGGCCAGACCAGCCAGGAGAACGAGGCGGGCGGGCCGTCCTGAAGGATCGGAGGCCCCGAGGCGCACACGTCGAGCACGATCCTGGGCCGGCCCGCCGGTCCTCCCGGGCTGTTGACCAGCGCCACGCCGAGTGCCGCGGAGTGGCCGCCGGTGACCGTCACGGTGAGCCGATGCGGCCGGTCGGGATGGGGGACCTTCAGGCCGATCGCCGACCAGGCGAGGCCGGCCGCGTCGGCGCGGGCCAGGTCGGCCGCCTCCGAGCCGGCCCGCGTGATCCAGCCGCGGAGCCGGTCGCGGCGGGTCGCCTCGACCAGGGCCGCCTCGGGGACGGCCCAGGCGTCTCCCCCGGACGCCGGCAGCGGCGCCCGGCCCGAAGCCGTCGGCCGATAACCCCGGAGCCGCGCCAGGTCGAGCACCTCCACGTCCTGCGCCGGCCCTCCCCGCGCCGCACCGGCGACGGGCGAGGGTTTCGGCCCGACCACCGCCAGGGTCAGCCGACGGACCGACGAGGTCGCCATCGTGGGAGACCTCCGGCGCCGGAGCCAGCGGCCCAGCCGGGTGCCCTCCGAGTCGGCGATCGGCTCCCACGAGGATCGGACCTCCAGCAGATACATCCCTTCCGCCGTCGGAGCGGGGATGTTCCAGTCCCGCGCGGGGGGCATCGGCTGGTCGGTCGCCACCACCTCGCGCTGCTCATGCTGCCAGGTCGGCTCGCCGCCCCGGATCGGGCGCAGCTCGGCCATGCAGCGGACGTCCACCCGGGTTGGCTCGGGGGTCAGGATGTTGAAACCGATCGCGACCGGGACCGTCGCCCCAGGCGCGACCATGCCGTCGCCCGAGCCCAGGCCGACCGTCAGCGCATCCCACGGTAGGCGCTCCACTCCGATCTCCAGGGGCGACGACGTGGGGGTCCGCTGCGGCCCCTCGAGCACGGCCAGGATCGGGACGCGCACGACTTGGTCGCCCGACCGGAACAACAGGCTCGCGCCGGTCGGCGCCTCGACCCGGACCCGGACCCTCCCCATGCGCTCGACGCCGAGCCGCCAGCCGTCGCCGTCCGGACACTTCTGCCCGACGCGCGCCCCGCCCGGCCAGGTCAGTGCCTCGAGGACCTGCCCCTCGGTCAGCTCCAGGTCGAGCGCCGAGCCATCCGCCAGCGCGGGCGCGACCGTCCAGGTCACCTCGACGGTCAAACGGACCGGCCCGCCGCCTCCCTTCCGTTGCGGGTCGGGCGGCGTGGCCAGGCCGAGCGTCCCGAGGAGGAACAGGCCCAGACCCGCAAGTACCGTGCGCCTTCCATTGCGCATGAAGTCATCCACATCCTCGAGGTACGCGACTCGAGCCGGGCCATCCGAACCGGCGAGCCTCGGCCTCGATCTCGATACCCATCCCGAACCATCCTGGCTCCAGGTTTCGTACTTCATTAAAGAATCGGCCGTAGATTAGGCAAAACTGAAGGCGCAGTCGCATAAATTTCCAAAATCGGCACAATCCTCGCAGCCCAATCGTTGAATGAGTGGATTCGGACGCGGCCGGCTCGGAGGTCGGGGTGGGCCTTGAGAGATCTCTCGCCCCGAATTGTGAACGATTTCAAAATGATATGATTCATTCGGAGGGGTAGATTTGCCGGCGAGGCGTGTTGGTGACCCCTGGGTCGGGGCGTCGAACGGTGCCTGAATCGATGGATGCACGATTTCTGTGGAAGAATCGCCTTCGCCTTCTAGAACGAGTGCACCTGGTTTGGCTGCGACTTTACCCGTCTCGACTCTTTACCCGCCTCGACTAATTTTAGTTAAGATAGGCTCCTCGGTGGTGTCCCAACCGGATCGAAAAATTGACAGTAAGTCCTGCTGATGTAAGGAGTTGCGAGTCGAGCCCGCCTCGGGGCCAGGCCTCTGTCACGCAAGGACTTATGGTGAGTATTTCAATCGAGCTGGAACACTACCGGCACCATGAGTCGTAAGGAATCGCCCTGTTTTTCGTTAAGCTAGGTAAAATAGTAGACAAACGGGTTGTACCCTTCCATAATCGCTCTTGTTCCCCCAAGATCCCGTTCGATATTCCTTCGAGATCCCACACCATGCCAGGGGCCTCCCCCCGCAGCCGAATCATCCCAGCCTCGGGCTATCATCCGATCCCCAGACGCCGGCGGTCGCAGGCATCACCGCGTGGCGAGCGCCCGGATCATCCCAGGACTTGAGGGTCGCGTCCATGTGGTCTTTCATTTGGTGTCTGACGACGATCTTCGGCGGTCACGATGGGTTGGAGCCGACCGATCGGCTCATCCCGCCGGGCTGGAAGGGCAATCCGTGGGGACCGGTCGCGAGCCGGGCCCGCGCGACGGGGGAGATCCCGCCGATCCCGATGACCCCCCTGATGAAGCAGTGGGACCAGTGGGGCCGGACCGTGCTCCGCGACGGCGACATCCTCCTCCGCCGGGGCGACGCGCGGCTGCTCTTTGGCCACTTCCCGTTTAGCCGCTTCATCGCCAAGGCCAGCGGCAGCCTCTACTCGCATACCGGGATCGTGTCCGTCGAGGGGGGCGCGCCCTTCGTCTACGACACCACCAAGGCCGGCGTGCGACGGCAGCCGTTCTCGGTCTGGATCCTCGACAATGCCGGGCCGTTCGGCGTCAAGCGAGTCCGGCCGGAGCTGGCGGCGCACGCGGCCGCGGCGGTCCGCTTCTGTCGCGCCGCCTTCGAGCGGCAAGTCCCCTTCGACTACGAACTTTCGCTCGACGACCGGGCCTTCTATTGCGTCGAGATGACCGAGAAGGCCTATCGCTCGTCGGGGCTCCCGCTGTCCGAGCCGATCCGGCTCGGCGACATGGAGAACATGTCGAAGTTCCCTGTCTGCGTCTTCGTGTTCTTGCAGATCTCCGACCTGAAGCTGGACCAGCTCGTTTTCTTCCCCGGCAACGAGCGTCACGGGATCTGGTCGTCGAAGAATCTTGTGACGGTCTATCCGCCAGCCACCCCTGCCGGCCCCCTCGACCGCGGCCAGGCGGAGAAGAAGCCGTCCGCGAACGGGGAGGGCCAGAAGACGGCGTCGCGGGACGAATCCAGGACGCGTTGAATGCTCTGAGCTTGACTTTCGGCGGGACTCGGGCAAACTGACGCCCGGATTCGACCGACGGATCGGTAGGATCGCCCCCTGTCGTCGAGAGTCCCGCCTACCATGCCACGCATGCCAAGGATTGGCAGCCTTTGCTTCGCGATCGTCCTGGCCGCCCCCGTAACCGACGTCGCCGTCCATGCGGACGACAGGCCGATGCGCGACCTGATGGCGAACGACGTCTCTCCCCATCGTTCCGTGAGGCGTCAGGAATATGGCCACGGAGCCAGGTCGTACTGGCTGTTCGAGCCGGCCGACCCGACGCCTGAGGTCGCGCCGGTCGTCGTCTTCCTTCACGGCTGGCTCGCGGTGAACCCGGCCGCTTATGGCGCCTTCCTCGATCACCTCGTCCGCAGCGGCCGGATCGTGATCTTCCCCCGCTACCAGGCCGATCCGACCACCCGGCCGGCCGACTTCCTGCCCAATGCGCTAGCCTCGGTGCGCGACGCCTTCGACGTGCTCGAGACCTCGCCGAAACACATCCGGCCCGATCACCGGCGATTCGCGCTGATCGGCCACTCGGCCGGCGGCAACCTCTCGGCGCAGATGGCGGCGGTGGCGGAGGAGAGTCGCTTGCCGCCCCCTCGCGCGGTCATCGCGCTGATGCCGGGCGAGGTCCTCCCGACGCGCGAGCCGAGCCTGGCACGGATCCCCGCGGAGACCCTGCTCGTCGTCGTCGCCGCCGAAGACGACCGAGTCGTCGGCGACGTCCGGGCCCGGGAGATCTTCGCCGGCGCGATCGCCATCCCCAACGCATGCAAGAAGTACGTCCTCTATCGGACCGACCTCCACGGCCGCCCGCGGCTGGTCGCCGACCACCTGTCGCCGACCGCCGCCCATCGCGGGTTCGACACCGGCGACGGCCTGTTCCGCGGCTTCCAGTTGAGCCGGGCCGAGATCAACGCCCTCGACCGTGCGGGCTTCTGGCGCCTGGCCGACATCACCCTCGAGGCCGGCTTCGCCGGCCGGACGCTCGACGAGGCCACCTCCAACGGCGAGCTCTTCCGGCACCTGGGTTACTGGAGCGATGGTCGAGCGGTCGAGCGCCCGATCGTCGGCGACGACCTCTCGCTGATCCCCCGCGTCTACCCGACCAACGGCATCCGGCTCATCAAGTGGACGCCGGACGCCCTCCTCCCTCCCGCGCTCGCGCCGAAGTAGAATCTCCGCCCGGCGGCTTGACGACCCCCGAAGGTCGGACCATAATTCCCAATTAATCACGCCGTCCACCTTCGCCGAGGGTCTGGCATGGGTTTGAGGCGTCTGGCTCGCCTACGGGGTATGCGTGCCCTGGGGATCGTCTTCGTGATCCTCAGCCTCGTCCATACTCCGCTGCCCCAGCCCGACTTCCACAACATCCGCCATCACGACGGCCCGGGCGAGATCTGCCCCTTTCACGACCACTTGCTCCGCTGGCACCCCGACGCGGGCTTGGCCGACGACGTGGCGGTCCTTCACTGGCACTGGTTCTTCGCTGCCTCGGTACCGTCGGTCATGCAACCGAGAGGGACCTTGCCGGCGATCCACGCGCATGTCGTCGATCAGGATGCCGTCACCGGAGATGACGGTCCCCAGGTCGTCTCGGAGACGTCATCGCGCGTCGAGGGTCGGCCGGACTCCTGCTCCCCGGCGGCGTTCCCGCTGATGCTCCCCGACGTAAGGGCTGCGATCGTCCCCATCCCCGGACCCTGCCTATCCCTCGCCTTCAGCGCCACGTTTGCGCCTCGCGCGACGCTCGCCGCGCTCCTCCAGCGCTGGACTTGCTGAGTCACTCTCGCTCCTCGACCCGCCGGACCTCGAGACGGTCCCCTGCCGTGTCGCGCGCCCACCCATCTTCTCATCGTGGCGGAGTGAATCCATCGAGCCCGAGGGGCGATGCCTTCGGGCCTTCGAGGCGAGGAGATTGATCCATGTCCGTGGTCTTGACGAGTCGGCGATGGTCATTGAAGGGCGCGCTGCCGTGGGCCGCCCTGGGGCTCTGCCTGGTACTCCTGCTCTCCAACATGTGGCACGACACGCTCTTTCATGGGCGGTCGCCGGTGGCGTCGCCCGCGGTGGCCGAGCCCCCGCCATCTCCCCGGGCGGCGCCGGCGGTGGCGACGTCGGTGACCCTCCCCGAAGGCAAGCTCAAGGCCGCGGGGGTCCGGACCGAGCCGGCCCGCACGGAGGTGCTCCCCGTCGAGGTCGGCGTCCCCGGCCGGATCGACGCGAACACCGACCGCCGGGTCGAGATCCGGCCCCGCGCCTCGGGCGTGGTCCGCGAGGTCCATGCCCTGCTCGGCCAGCGCGTCACGAAGGGGGACGTGCTCGTCGTCCTTGACAGCCCCGACATCGGCAGCGCCCGGCTCACCCTCCGCGCCCGGCAGCGCGAGCTGGTGACGGCGCGGAACGAGGCCGACTGGAAGAACCAGGTCGCCGCCAACGTGGCCCAGCTCATCCCCGAGCTGCGCAAGGGGGTCGCCGCCGCGACGATCGAGCAACAGTATGCCGACCGCCCGCTCGGGTCCAATCGCGCCCTCCTGCTCCAGGCCTACGCCGAGTACGAGATCGCCTCGCACGAGGCGGAGAAGACCAGCGACCTGCGCAAGCGCGAGATCATCGGCGAGCATCCGTTCTTCCTCGCCCAGCACACCCGCGAGGGGGCGCAGGCCAAGTACGAGGCCGCGCTGGAGCAGGTCCGGTTCGACGCGAACCAGCAGAAGCTGCTGGCCGACCAGCAGGTCCGGCAGGCCGAGGCGGCGGTGATCGACGCCGCGCAGCGGCTCCGGATCCTCGGGGTCTCGGAAGACGTCGCGCACCTGCTGGCGCACGCGAGCGACGCCGTCGGCGACACCAGCGGCGAGGACGTGACCGCGTACCCGATCGTCGCGCCCTTCGACGGCATCATCATCGGCAAGTCGGCCGTCCCCAGCCAGAAGGCCGAGATGAACGACGTCCTGTTCACCCTGGCCGACCTCTCGACCGTCTGGGTGATCGCCAACATCAACGAGTCGGATCTCAGGGTGCTTCCGGACCTCCACGGCTCGATCCGCCTGACCGCCACGGCGTATCCCGGCCGGACCTTCGTCGCCAAGCTGCTGTCGGTCGGGGCGCAGGTCGATCCGACCACGAGGACCGTGCCGCTGCTGGCCGAGACCCCCAACCCCGACGACCTCCTCAAGGTGGGGATGTTCATCCGGATCGTGCTCGACGGCGCCAACACCGAGCGTGCCGTGACCGTCCCCACGGCCGCGGTCGTCGAGATCGAGGGCCGGAAGGTCGTCTTTGTCCCCTCCGGCAAGGACGAGCGGACCTTCACCGTCCGTCCCGTCAAGCTCGGCCGCGAGGTGGGCGACCGCCAGGCCATCCTCGCCGGGCTCGCTAACGGGGAGACGGTCGTCTCCTCCGGCGCATTCTTCCTCAAGAGCGAGCTGATCCTCCAGAACGAGACCGAGGAAGATTGACGTCATGCTCAACGCGATCATCGAATCCTCCTTGCAGAACCGGTTCCTCGTGATCGTCGGGACACTCCTGGTCGCGGGGCTGGGGATCTACTCGGCCGTCAACCTGCCGATCGACGCGGTCCCGGACCTGACCAACATCCAGGTCCAGGTGATCACCGAGGCCCCCGCGCTCAGCCCGCTGGAGGTCGAGACGATGCTCTCGTTCCCGGTCGAGGGGGCGATGAGCGGCCTGCCCAACGTCGAGCAGATCCGCTCGATCTCGAAGTTCGGCATCTCGGTCGTGACGATCGTCTTCAAGGAGGGGACCGACCTCTATCGCGCCCGGCAGCTCGTCGGCGAGCGGCTCCCCCGCGCCGCCGCGGCGATCCCGCAGGGCTACGGCACCCCGACGCTCGGGCCGATCACGACGGCGCTGGGCGAGGTCTTCCAGTTCCAGGTCAAGGCGACCCGCGAGTCGGGCGTCACGCCGATGGAGCTGCGGTCGATCCTCGACTGGTTCGTCGCGTACCAGTTGCGGAGCGTGCCCGGCGTGACCGAGATCAACTCGCACGGCGGCGAGCTGAAGACCTACCAGGTCGAGCTCGACCCCGACAAGCTCGGGACCTACCACCTGTCGATGTCCGACGTCTTCAACGCGCTCCGGATGAACAACGCCAACGTCGGCGGCGGCTACCTCGTCCACGAGGGGGAGGCGCGGTACATCCGCGGCGAGAGCCAGGCGCACAACGTGGCCGACATCGCCGCGATCGTCATCGACGAGCGCAACGGCGTCCCTGTGACGATCGCCGACGTGGCCAAGGTCCACCCCGCGCCGATGATCCGCGCCGGGCTGGTGACCCGCGACGGCCAGGGCGAGATCGTGACCGGGTTGGTGATGATGCTCATCGGCGAGAACTCGCGGCGCGTCGTCGGCCACGTCAAGGAGGAGATCGCCAGGCTCCAGGGCAGCTTGCCCGAGGGCGTCACGATCGAGCCGCTCTACGACCGCGCCCACCTGATCGATCAGACCCTGGGCACGGTCCTGCACAACCTGGTCGAAGGGGGCGTCCTGGTCATCGTGGTCCTGCTGGCGCTGCTGGGCAACTTCCGAGGCGGGCTGATCGTGGCGCTGGCGATCCCGCTGTCGATGCTCTTCGCGGCCAACGTGATGCTGGCCTCGGGGGTCACGGCCAGCCTGATGAGCCTGGGGGCGATCGACTTCGGGATGCTCGTCGATTCGAGCGTCATCATGATCGAGAACTGCGTCCGGCGGCTGGCGCACGAGGGGGGGGTGCGCCCCAAGCGCGACATCATCCGCGACGCGGGGATCGAGGTCCGCAAGCCGACCATGTTCGGCGAGCTGATCATCACGATCGTCTACCTGCCGATCCTCGCGCTTCAAGGCACCGAGGGGAAGCTCTTCCGGCCGATGGCCTTGACGGTCATCTTCGCGCTGGCCGGGTCGATGGTGCTCTCGCTGACGCTGATGCCGGTGCTCGCCTCGCTCGGGCTAGGTTCGAAGGCCGAGGAGCGGGAAGTCTGGCTGATCCGGACGCTCAAGGTCTTCTACACGCCGGTGCTCGACGCGGTGATCCGCCGCCCGGTCGTCGCGGCGGTGCTGGCGATCGGGCTGGTGGGCGTCAGCGTGCCGATGGCGCTGCGGCTGGGGGGCGAGTTCATGCCCCGGCTCAACGAGGGCGACCTGCTGATCGAGGCCGTGCGCATCCCGTCGGCCGCGCTCGAGGGGGCGGTGCCGGCCTCGACGCAGATCGAGAACATCGTCAAGCGGTTCCCCGAGGTCCGCATGGTCTACAGCAAGACCGGGCGGCCCGAGATCGCCAACGACGTGATGGGGGTGCACCAGACCGACGTCTGGACGATGCTCAAGCCGCAAGCCGAGTGGCGGCCGGGCCTGACCCGCGACGCCCTGATCGAGGAGATGGACAAGGCCCTGACGGAGAACGTCCCCGGGGTCAAGTTCGGCTTCAGCCAGCCGATCGAGATGCGGGTCAACGAGCTGGTGGCGGGGGTCAAGAGCGACGTGGCCGCCCTGCTCTACGGCACCGATCTCGATGTCCTGCGGCAGAAGGCGACCGA